>JANOOQ010000101.1:0-4639 GCA_031421515.1 Leifsonia sp. | reverse complement strand
GGGCATTGCCGTCGTCGTCAGACGCGACTGACGGGCGATTGAACTGATAGTCGAAGTAGTCTTCGGGGTCGACCTCGGCGATGGGGTAGAGGTCGAGCAATTTCTTGAGCGTGCGAACGGCACCGCTCGCGGCCTCGCCAGCGTCGTTCCAGCCCTCGAACGCGACGACGAGTAGTCGGCCGCTCGCGAAGTGGCGCTCGGACACTGTGCTCCCTCTTGCTCCGACGTTCGTCGGTGCATCTTCCAAGGATAGAACTACGATTGTGCGTTGTGACCCACACCCTTCCCGCCGCCGTCCTTTGGGACATGGATGGCACTCTCGTCAATACCGAGCCGTACTGGATGACGGCCGAAGAAGAACTCGTGCATGCATGGGGCGGGCTCTGGACCCACGATGACGGCCTCACGCTCGTGGGATCCGGGCTCTGGGCGGCAGCTCGAGTGTTTCAAACGCGCGGGGTTTTTCTCACCGAGCAAGAAATCATCGATTACCTCACTGACCGCGTGTTGGAGCAACTTTTCGAGTTCGGCATCCCGTGGCGACCGGGTGCGCGCGAGCTGCTCACCGAACTTCGTGAGGCGGGCGTACCAACGGCTCTCGTAACGATGTCGGTCTCTCGCATGGCTCACCACGTCGCCGATCGACTCGGATTCGTCGGTTTCGACGTCGTCGTCTCGGGCGATGATGTCACTAATGCGAAGCCGCACCCCGAGCCCTACTTGCGAGCCGCCGAACTCCTCGGTGTCGACATCGCGCGATGTTTCGCGATTGAGGACTCCGAGCCAGGAATCGCCTCGGCAGCATCCGCGGGAGCCGTCACGATCGGTGTGCCATTCATGGTCCCGATTCCTGAGAGCGACGCGTGGGCGCTGTGGCCAACGCTCGAGGGGCGCTCGCTCGCCGATATCGGCGCTCACTTCTTGACCGTGAGCACTCCGTGACGGCAATTCGCCGGCAGAGTGGTCCGTTTCGCGTGGGCGACCGTGTGCAGTTGACGGGTCCGAAGGGGCGCCTCAACACCGTGACGCTCGAAGCGGGGGGCGAGTTTCATACGCACAGGGGCGTGCTGAGCCACGACCTCATCATTGGAGTACCGGATGCCTCGGTCGTTACGTCAAGCAATGGAGTCGAGTACCTTGCCCTCCGGCCCCTCCTGACCGACTTCGTCATGTCGATGCCGCGTGGCGCGGCCATCATCTACCCCAAGGACGCGGCTCAAATTCTCGGCCAAGGTGACATCTTTCCCGGGGCGACTGTCGTCGAGGCGGGAGTCGGCTCTGGCGCCCTTTCGCTGTGGCTTCTGCGCGCAATCGGCGCAAATGGCACCCTCACTTCGTTCGAGCGCCGCGAGGAATTCGCCGACGTTGCGCGTGGCAACGTCGCGGCATTCCTCGGCGCGGTTCCCGAGAATTGGTCGGTGGTCGTTGGCGACCTCCAAGACGTCATGCCGACGACGCTGCCCGATAGCTCAGTCGACCGAATCGTGCTCGACATGCTCGCACCGTGGGAGTGCATTGCGGAGTGTGCAGCGGCTCTGACTCCCGGGGGAGTGCTCATGTGCTACATCGCGACGGTGACGCAATTGTCGCGAGTCGCTGAAGCCATTCGAGCGAGTGGATCGTTTACTGATCCCGAGCCGAGCGAGACGATGGTACGTACGTGGCACGTTGAGGGTCTCGCTGTGCGCCCAGACCACCGGATGATCGGGCACACGGGCTTCTTGCTCACTGCACGACGGCTCGCGCCCGGCGCGGTTCTGCCCGCACTCAAGCGGCGGGCATCCAAGTCCGACTTCTCGGACGACGACGTCGAAGCGTGGACGCCCGGCGCGGTCGGGGAGCGCACCTCGAGCGAAAAGAGCTTGCGGCGCGCAGCGCGCGAGGCAGGGGCGGCTGCAAGAGCCGCTGCGGGTGACCAGTAGAATACTTGGGTATTCGCCGTCGACGAAAAGAGTGTTCGTGCAGAAGTTCCCGGCAATTGTTGCCGCCGCAGGGTTGATCGTGTCGCTGTCTGCGTGCACGGGGTCTCCCTTCAACTCGGCCTGCATTCCCGCGTTTTCTGAAGGCGCGAACACGGCGGCAATCACTGCTGACGGCCGATTTGGCGCCGACCCCAAGGCGACCTTCCCGACGCCTCTAGCGGGCGACGAAACCGAGGTGGAAGTGCTCACGGCGGGGGACGGCGCGGTGGTATTGCCTGGGTCGATCGTGGACTTCCAGATCACGGCATACAACGCCGGCAACGGGGATCTCTTCACGTCGTCGAGTTACTCCGAGGCCGAGCCAGTTCGGCGCACTGCTATCGAAGCCGACGAAATACTGGGCGAGCTAACACAATGTGCAACTGTCGGGTCGCGGCTCGTTTCGACCACCACGGCTCAATCGCTTTTCGGAGACACTGATCTCTCTCAATACGGCCTCACCGCAGAAGATCTTCTCGTTCTCGTCATCGACATTCAGCGCAACTTCATGGCAAAGGCCAACGGGGCCGACCAGTTGCCGCAGGCCGGTTTACCTTCGATCGTCGTTGCACCGAACGGTCGCCCTGGGTTTACGTTCCCATCTTCCGACGCACCCACAGATCTTGTCTTTTCGACTCTCAAGCAAGGCTCGGGCGAGGTTGTTGAGCGAGGAGACAACGCGGTCGTGCACTACTCGGGCGTCTTGTGGGGTGCCGAGTCGCTTTTCGATTCGTCATGGGAGCGCGGCACGCCGAGCTCGTTCCTCGCTGAGAGTCTTGAGAACGACGACGCGGGACTCGTCCCGGGCTTTGCGCAAGCGCTCATTGGTCAACGCGTCGGTTCGCAAGTGCTCGTCGTAATTCCACCCGAGTTCGGGTACCCAGCGGGCACCGCGCCCGAATCCATTCCTGAGGGATCGACGATGGTCTTCGTCTTCGACATTCTCGGTATCGAATAGCCGACACTCAAGACACAGGCCGGGTGTCGAACAGAACATAGGATTTTACTCGTGCCCGCAGCCAGCCCCGCATTTCGAGTTCCCGTCGAGGAGAGGCTCTTTAGCCTCGTCTTGGCGCTCCTTGCGACGGATGCCGGACTCACGAAGAACGAGATCCTCGCGACCGTGCAGGGGTATTCGCAGAAATACTCACACTCGGGGAATAACGCCAACCTTGAGCGTCAGTTCGAGCGTGACAAAGACGACATTCGCGACCTCGGCGTGCCGCTCGAGACGGTAGAAAGTCCTGGTCAGGCGGGTAATAACCAAAGTTTGCGATATCGCATTCCGCGAGGCGCATATGAACTCCCGGCAGACATCCGGTTCTCGGCGGAAGAAACCACGCTGCTCAATCTCGCGGCCATGGTGTGGCGTGAAGGGTCATTTTCGAACGAATCGCAGCGGGCAATTCTCAAGCTTCGGTCGCAAGGAGTAAGCACGGCGGAGCCCGTGCTTGGGTATACGCCACGCATGCGCGTTCGTGACGCGGCTTTTGAACCGCTCAGTGGCGCGCTCGAGAAACATCTCATGGTGACCTTCTCGTACCTCAAGCCGGGGGAGGCCGCGCCTCGCGTGCGCACGGCAGCGCCCCTCGCGCTCGTCCAGCACCAGGGTCGCTGGCATCTCTATGCAGACGAACCCGCTTCGCATGCCACACGCACGTTCCTCTTGAGCCGAATCGTGAGTGCCGTCCTCACGACGAATTCCTCGTTCGATGCTCCTGAGCCCGGCCAAAGCGAGCGTGCTCTCGCAGAACTTGACGCCGTGTGGAACTCCAACACCGCCGTCGTTGAAGTCGAGTCGGGAACGGATGCAGCAACGAGGCTCACAAAGCGCAGGGGCACCGTGACCGCGGCATCCGGAGCCCTCAACCTGCACTATTCCGACGTCAACA
This sequence comes from Leifsonia sp., assembly GCA_031421515.1. Lineage (GTDB taxonomy): Bacteria > Actinomycetota > Actinomycetes > Actinomycetales > Microbacteriaceae > Rhodoglobus. The sequence continues at coordinate 786 of JANOOQ010000101.1, read as the reverse complement.
TCATCGCGGACGAGCTCGCGGGATTTGGCCCAGAGGTACTCGTGATTTCGCCCGCCGATTTGCGCTCGGCAGTGGCAGCGCGACTAGCTCAGACGGCGGTGGATCATGGCTGATCGAACTCCACGCGCACAACCCAGGCACGCGCAAGACAAGCTCGCGTTCTTGCTCTCGCTCGTGCCGTATCTCATCGATCGTGATCGCGTGAGTGTTGCTGAAGCCGCTGCACACTTCGCGGTGCCCGAGTCGCAAGTGCGCGAGGCCGTTCGGCTCATCGGCGTCTCGGGCATCCCGGGGGAGACCGCGATGTACCAAGACGGCGACCTCTTCGATATCGCGTGGGACGACTTCGAAGACAACGATCAAATCGTGATCACGCACATGGTTGCGATCGATGAGTCTCCGAGGTTCTCGGCGCGCGAAGCCGCGGCTCTCATCGCGGGGCTGCAGTACTTGTCTGCACTGCCGGAGCACGCAGATCGCGCAGCGATCGCTAGCCTTTCGTCGAAACTTTCGCGTGGGGCATCCGCTATTCCGAGTCAAGTCGCGGTCGAAGCGAACGACACCAACGCAACCCTCGGACTCATTCGCGAGTCGGTCGCGAGCGGCGTGCAACTGGGATTCCACTACCTCAATTCGCGCGGAGAGGCGGAACACCGCACGATAGACCCGCTTCGTGTCGAATCGATCGACGCTGATTGGTACGTGCGCGGCTGGTGCCACTTGCGCGAAGCGCTTCGCACGTTCCGGCTCGACCGCATCTCGAATCCCGTCGTGACGAGCGAACCC
>JANOOQ010000100.1:0-4851 GCA_031421515.1 Leifsonia sp. | reverse complement strand
TGTATCTCTTCGACCGCTTCCGCGACCTCGTTGTCGCGAGCAAGGACAATAAGTAATGCCCAAGCGTTCTGACATCAACTCGGTGCTCGTGATCGGCTCCGGTCCGATCGTGATTGGCCAAGCAGCGGAATTCGACTATTCGGGCACGCAAGCCTGCAGAGTGTTGCGTGAGGAGGGCGTGCGCGTCATCCTCGTCAATTCGAACCCTGCGACGATCATGACCGATCCCGACTTTGCAGACGCGACGTACATCGAGCCCATCACGTGGCAAGTGATCGAGACGATCATCGCTAAAGAGAAGCCAGACGCGATTCTGCCGACCCTCGGTGGGCAGACGGCTCTCAACGCAGCGATCGACCTGCACAAGCACGGCATCCTCGAGAAGTACAACGTCGAGCTCATTGGCGCGAACTTCGAAGCCATCAACAAGGGTGAAGACCGCCAGATCTTCAAGCAACTCGTGCTCGATTGCGGAGCGGATGTCGCACGATCGCACATCGCCCACACCGTCGAAGAGGCTTTTCGCTTCGCGGAGGACCTCGGGTACCCGCTCGACATCCGCCCGAGCTTCACGATGGGCGGACTCGGTTCGGGGTTCGCCTACTCGCGGCCCGAGCTTGAGCGCATGGTCGCCGACGGACTCCACCAGAGCCCGACGACCGAGGTCTTGCTCGAGGAGTCCATTCTCGGTTGGAAGGAATACGAGCTCGAACTCATGCGCGACACGGCCGACAACACGGTCGTCGTGTGTTCGATCGAGAACGTCGACCCCGTCGGTGTGCACACGGGCGATTCGATCACCGTTGCTCCCGCTCTCACGCTCACCGACCGCGAGTACCAGAATCTGCGCAACATCGGAATCGACATCATTCGTGCCGTGGGCGTCGATACGGGCGGGTGCAACATCCAATTCGCGATCGACCCCAAGACAGGTCGAGTCATTGTCATCGAGATGAACCCGCGCGTGTCTCGCTCGAGCGCTCTCGCGTCGAAGGCCACGGGCTTTCCCATCGCAAAGATCGCTGCGAAGCTCGCGATCGGCTACCGGCTCGACGAGATTCCCAACGACATCACAAAAGTCACGCCCGCGAGCTTCGAGCCGACCCTCGACTACGTCGTCGTCAAGGTGCCACGATTCGCGTTCGAGAAATTCCCCGCGGCGGATACCCGGCTCACGACCACGATGAAGTCAGTCGGCGAGGCCATGGCGATCGGGCGCAACTACTCGACCGCGCTGCAAAAGGCGCTGCGGTCACTCGAAAAGCGCGGGTCGAGCTTTCATTGGGAGGGCACGCCCGGCAGCAAGGTGGAGCTCTTGGCGCTTGCGAGCATCCCGACGGATGGTCGAATCGTGACGGTGCAACAAGCAATGCGCGCGGGCGCGACGATCGCCGAAGTGCACGAAGCGACGGGAATCGACCCGTGGTTCGTCGACCAGATCGCCCTCATCAATGAAGTCGCGCTCGAGGTCGGGTCGTTGCGTGCGCTCGACGCGAGTCTCTTGCGGCTCGCGAAGGACCACGGCTTTAGCGACGCGCAAATCGCCGGGTTGCGGGGGATCGGTGAATCCGAAGTGCGAGCGTTGCGCTGGCAGCTTGGCGTTCGACCCGTGTTCAAGACTGTCGATACGTGCGCCGGCGAGTTTCCAGCGCTCACGCCCTATCACTACTCGAGCTACGACCTCGAAACCGAAGTGACGCCAAGCGACCGCAAGAAGGTCATCATTCTCGGCTCGGGGCCTAACCGAATCGGCCAGGGCATCGAGTTCGACTACTCGTGCGTGCACGCGAGCTTTGCGTTGTCAGGAGCGGGCTTCGAGACGATCATGATCAATTGCAATCCCGAGACCGTGTCGACCGACTACGACACGAGCGATCGCCTCTACTTCGAACCCCTCACGCTCGAAGACGTACTCGAGATCGTGCACGCTGAGGCTCAGTCTGGCGAGCTCGTAGGAGTTGTCGTGCAGCTCGGCGGCCAGACCGCGCTCGGGCTCGCTCAAGGGCTCAAAGATGCGGGGGTGCCGATTCTTGGTACGACGCCCGAAGCGATCGATCTCGCGGAGGAACGCGGTTTGTTCTCGAAAATTCTCGATGACGCGGGACTTCTCGCACCGAAGAACGGCACGGCAACGAACCAGTCGGAAGCAATCGAGATCGCCGAGAACATCGGGTACCCCGTGCTCGTGCGGCCGAGTCACGTGCTTGGCGGCCGTGGCATGGAGATTGTTTACGACACCGAGTCGCTCGCCGACTACTTCGATCGAGTGAAGGATCAAGCGATCATCGCGCCTGGGTCGCCGTTGCTCGTCGATCGCTTTCTCGATGACGCGATCGAGATCGACATCGACGCACTGTTTGATGGCACAGAGCTGTACATCGGCGGCATCATGGAGCACATCGAGGAGGCGGGCATCCACTCGGGTGACTCGGCGTGCACGATCCCGCCCGTGACGCTCGGGCGCGACGTCATCAATCGCGTGCGCGAAGCGACTCTCGCGATCGCGAGCGGCATCGGTGTGCGCGGGCTCATCAACGTGCAATTCGCTATCGGCCAGGGAATTCTCTACGTGCTCGAGGCGAATCCTCGCGCGTCGCGAACGGTGCCGTTCGTATCGAAGGCGCTCGGCATTCCGCTCGCTAAGGCAGCGGCTCTCGTGATGGTGGGGCGGAGCATCCGCTCTCTCGTTGACGACGGCATGTTGCCCGTTCAAGACGGGTCGATAGTTCCGATGGATGCTCCCGTCGCCGTCAAGGAAGCCGTGTTGCCGTTCAAGCGCTTCCGCACGGTTGAAGGTCACGTCGTCGACTCGGTGCTCGGCCCAGAGATGCGCTCGACGGGCGAGGTCATGGGAATCGACTCGAACTTTCCCAAGGCGTTCGCCAAGAGCCAAGAGGCCGCGTACGGCGGCTTGCCGTCGTCGGGAGCGGTCTTCGTGTCGGTCGCCGACCGAGACAAACGCGCGATCGTGCTGCCCGTGCTGCGTCTCAGCCAACTCGGTTTCACAATTCTCGCGACCGAGGGAACCGCCGAAGTTCTCGCGCGCAACGGAATCGAGGCGCGTGTCGTGCGCAAATACTTCATGGGCCAAGAGGTCGTCGAGGGCGAGCCCTCGATCGTCGAGCTCATCAACTCGGGCGAAGTCGATGTCGTCATCAACACGCCGAGTGGTCGCAGCGCTCGTGCCGACGGTTACGAAATCCGCACCGCGACCGTCGCTGCCGACAAGCCGCTCTTCACGACGATCGCGCAGCTCGGCGCGGCGGTCGCGAGCTTCGAGGCGATCCGTGACGGGTTCGACGTCAAGTCGCTCCAGGACTACGCAATCGACCGTGCTGCTCGCCTAGAACGCGGAGCCGTTGGTGCTTAGCTTCGGCGAACGGCTGCGAGCGACCTTCGCGGATCGCGGCCACTTGTGTCTGGGAATCGACCCCCACTCGTACCTCTTGACCGAGTGGGGATTGCCCGATTCGGCCGCTGGAGTGCGCGAGTTCGCACTCCGGGTCGTGGATGCCGCGGCCGCCTCCATCGGGATCATTAAGCCTCAAGTGGCCTTCTTCGAGCGCTTCGGTTCAGCGGGGTTTGCGGCGCTAGAAGACGTGCTCGCGGCAGCGCGTGAATCCGGACTCCTCGTGATCGCAGACGCAAAACGTGGAGACGTCGGCACGACGGTTGAGGCGTATGGGCAAGCGTGGCTTACTCCGGGTTCGCCCCTTGAAGCGGATGCCCTCACGATCAGCGCATTCCAAGGCGTCGGGTCGATCGCCGCCCCGATCGAACTCGCGGTATCGACCGGCAAGGGACTCTTCGTGCTCGCGGCCACGTCGAATCCCGAATCGGTCGCGCCGCAAACGGCCGTGCTCGATCGTGGAGAGTATTCCGGATCGACCGTCGCGGCCAGTATCGTGCGTGAAGTGGGTGAATATAACGTGGCAAAGGCGCTCGGGCCGATCGGAGTCGTGCTCGGCGCGACGCTCGACCTCGACGACTACGGAATCGGCGCGGAGTTGCTCGAACACACGCCGATTCTCGCGCCGGGTTTCGGAGCTCAAGGGGCGCGAATCGAAGACCTCGAGACGCTCTACGGCGCCGCGTCACGCAACGTGCTTGTGAGTGTGTCGCGCGACATCCTCTCGGCCGGTCCTCGCGACATCGATGCGCGACTCTCTAAGTACGCGGCCGACGTGCGCGAATCGATGGGCTCGTGACGCCTCGGCCGGTTCCGCCTGAAGTCGACCGAATCGCCGCGGGGCGAGCGGCAATCGCCGCGCGGAAAGCTCGAGCCGAAATCAAGCGCGCGATCGCCGCAGGTGAACGCACTGCGCTATCGGTCGCCCACGTTGCATGGCGCGATCCCGAGAGTTTCGAGGCGCGCCTTCGCGTTCGCGAGCTTCTGACGAGTATTCAGACACTCGGCCCCACTCGAGTCGAGAGAGTCATGGCCCAACTCGAGATCTCCGAAAAGAAGCGGGTTGGCGGCCTCGGTGCACGCCAACGCGAGCGGCTCGGCACCTTTCTTGAGACGCGTCAAGGCGTTGAGCCGTCTCGACTCGTCGTGCTCGCGGGCCCAACCGCGGTCGGAAAGGGCGCGGTCTCTGCATTCATTCGTGACAACTATCTGCACGTGCAATTAAGCATCTCGGCGACGACCCGATCGCCGCGGCCGGGCGAAATCGACGGAGTGCACTACTACTTCGTGAGCGACGAAGAGTTCGACCGAAAAATCGCGGCGGGCGAGCTGCTCGAGTGGGCAATCGTTCACAACTCGTATCGCTATGGCACCCCGCGACCGCCCATCGACGAGGCACTAGCCGCGGGAAAGCGCGTGCTTCTCGAGATCGATCTGCTTCA
>JANOOQ010000099.1:0-4029 GCA_031421515.1 Leifsonia sp. | reverse complement strand
TAGGCCGGCGCCGCCGCATATCCCCCGAATCCCACGACAACGTCAACCTTGCGATCGCGAATGATCGCGCGCACCTCGTGAACGGCCGTTCGCAAGCGCCCGGGAAACCGCACGGCAGCGCGATTGGGGCGACGCGGAAAGGGCAACCGCTCGATCGTGAGCAGTTCGAATCCACGATCGGGAACGAGTCTCGCCTCGAGGCCTTCCCTCGTGCCGAGCACGAGCACCGTCGCATCCGGGTGTTGCTCACGGATGCGGTCGGCGACCGCGAGCAAGGGGTTGACGTGCCCGGCCGTACCTCCACCTGCAAGCAGGAACGTCGTCACGCGCGCCCGGCCCTGGCTGCAGCGAGACGACGAGAGCGTTCTGCGGGACTATCGATCACTGGTTCATTATCGCGAACCTTTTGCCGTGCGAACGACAAGACGATTCCGATTCCAAGGAGCGTCGCGATGAGCGCTGATCCACCCGCCGAAATGAGCGGGAGTGGCACACCGAGCACGGGAAGCACCCCGAGCACGACAGCAATATTGATGAACGCTTGCCCAATGACCCACACCATGACACCAGCGGTCGTGATGCGCACGAAACTGTCTTTAGTCGAGCGGATGACCCTCACGAACGCGATCGCGAGCACGATGAACAACGCGAGAACTACGAGAGCACCGATAAGCCCCAACTCCTCGCCGATGATCGCGAAGATGAAGTCGTTGTCGGCTTCGGGAAGCCAATTCCACTTAGCCGTGGAATTACCGAGGCCGCGACCGAATAGCCCGCCCGCGGCGAGAGCCCATGTGCCGTGCTGCACTTGCCAGCAGTATCCGGAGTAGTCGGCGGCGGTGCATCCGTTCATCCATACCGAAATGCGCTCGGCTCGAGAGGGACTCGCAAAAGCCATGAGTACCGCGAGCACAGCAATGCCTGCGATAGCCGTCGCAAGATGCCGGAGGCGGACGCCCGCGAAATACAAGCAGCCGAGCACAATCATGACCATGACGCTCGCGGTACCCAAGTCGTTGCCGATGAGTACAAACAAAATTGCGATCCCGACGACGGGGCCGATGGGGAGGGCGACATGCTTCCAGTCGCCGAGCAAACCTTGCTTTGTCGATAAAACCCACGCGACCCAGACGATGAGGGCAACTTTGACGAATTCCGAGGGCTGCGCGTTGAAGCCCGCGATCGAGATCCAGTTTTGGTTTCCGCCGTAACCAACGCCGAGTCCGGGAATGAAGACGATGAGCTGCAGCACTCCTCCCAGAAGGAGGGCGGGCCAAGCCCACCGCTTCCAGAACCTAGTTGGCATTCGTGCAGCTACGAGCATGAGCGGGATGCCGACGATCGCGTAGAGACCTTGGCGCATGAATCGACCAAAGAAGCCGTCACCGTCGACGTTCGACTCAATCGCGGATGACGACAGCACCATGACGAGACCGAACGCGACGAGAAAGAGCGTCGTTCCCAGAAGGAGAAAGTAGTTGCGATTCTCGGCGGCGAAAATTCGACGAACGGGCACTACCGCGACGGCTGGCTTACGCGCAGTTGGGTTAGCGGCGGTCTGGCGCTTCGGAGTCGCCGGGGTGCGCGGTGTCGTCACGCTCAGCACCTCCCACTAGCTCCAGCACGGCCGAGGCGAATAGCGTGCCTCGGTCCGCATAATCGACGAATTGATCCATGGATGCAGCTGCCGGCGCGAGCAACACAACGTCGCCCTCACTCGCAACCGCGGCAGCCAACCGCACTGCTTCCGGCATTACGTCTCTAGTTTCGGTCGCGACGACTTCGAACACGTCGACGTCGGGCGCGTGTCGTGCGAATGCCGCGAGAACCGCCGAGCGGTCCTCACCGATAATTACCGCGGCTTTCAAGCGACCTCGATGCGCCGCAATGAGTTCGCCAACGTCGACGCCCTTCAAGAGACCACCGACGATCCACACCACGGAACCGAATGATTCTAGAGACGCAGATGCAGCGTGCGGATTAGTCGCCTTCGAGTCGTTGACCCATCGCACGCCCGCTGCGATTGCAACCGACTCGGTTCGATGGTGATCAACCTGAAAGCCCAGCAACGCGTCACGCACGACCTGGGGCGATACGTCGCACGCCCGAGCGACGGCGCACGCCGCGAGCACATTTGCGATCATGTGCGGAGTGTCGAGTCCCGCGACCGCCAAGTCTTCGCGCGTCGTGAGTTCGAGCGCGGAGTGGCGTCTGTCGTCGTGGAATGCCCGGTCGACGATGATCTCACCAACTATCCCTATGTCACTCGGTCCAGGCGCGTCGAGCCCGAATCCGATCGCGCGACAACCCTCGACTACGTCGGCTTCCTCGACCATGCGAAGCGTGGTTTCGTCGGCCTTGTTGTAGACGCACGCCGTCGAGGTGTTCGCATAGACCCGTGACTTCGCTTCGGCGTAGGCGTCTCGCGAACCGTGCCAATCGAGGTGGTCTTCAGCGAGATTGAGGCACACGCTCGCAAGAGGGTGCAACGCTCCCGCCCCGGTTGTCTTGATCCAGTGAAGCTGAAAACTCGAGAGTTCGACCACGAGCGTGTCGAAACCGATCGGGTCACGCACGGCATCAAGCACGGGCATCCCAATGTTGCCGACAGCAATCGCGCGACGGCCCGCCGCGACGAGAATGTGAGTCGTGAGCTGCACGGTTGTCGTCTTGCCGTTCGTGCCCGTCACGAGCACCCACTCGGCAATCGAGACCTTGTCACGCACTCGCCACGCGAGTTCGATGTCGCCCCAGATCGGGATGCCGCGATCCCGCGCCCACGTCACGAGCGCGTCATCGGGCCTGAATCCGGGCGAGACAATCACGAGTTCGGCGTCGAATGACTCAAGCTCTTGTGGAACCACATCGCGATCGGCTTGCATCGCTAGCCGTGCGCCGATGACGCCGACGAGATCGGCACGCTCGGGAGAGGCCGATTGCGTGACGACGAGCACGTCGGCACCGAGTTCGGCGAGCGTGTCGGCAACCGAGAATCCCGTGACACCAAGGCCGAGAACCGCGACACGCAGTTTGGTCCAGTCCGCGTGCCACGACGTTAGCGCGTCAACATCGCGCACGACTACTGGTTTACCCATTCGAGATAGAAGAGCCCGACGCCCACGGCAACGAAGAGCGCAGAGATCAACCAAAAGCGCACGACGACGGTAATCTCCGCCCAACCCTTGAGCTCAAAGTGATGGTGAAGCGGACTCATGAGGAATATGCGTTTGCCCTTCGTGATCTTGAAGTACACCCGTTGCAGGATCACCGAGCCCGTGACGATGAGGAAGAGCCCGCCGATCAGTATGAGCAAGAGCTCGGTACGGCTCAAGATCGCGAGTGCAGCAAGCGCTCCCCCGAGTCCGAGCGAACCCGTGTCGCCCATGAAGATTTGAGCCGGTGACGTGTTCCACCACAAGAATCCGATGAGCGAGCCACAAATGGCTGCCGCGATTATCGCGAGGTCGAGCGGATCGCGTACTTCGTAGCAGCGGTAGAGGTCTTCGGGATCGGCGCCTCCAGCACACGACTGGTTGAACTGCCAGAACCCAATGAAGATGTATGCCGAGATAGCGAAGATCGCGGCACCCGACGCAAGCCCGTCGAGACCGTCGGCGACGTTGACGCCATTCGACGCGCTCACAATGATGAGCGTCACCCAAATCGCGAACAGGATGCCGCCCGCTACTGCACCAAATACGGCGAGGTCGAGCCAGTGCACGTCCCGAATCGTCGAGATCATCGACGATGCGGGAGTGAGCCCGTCTTCGTTGGGAAAGTTGAGTGCAAGCGCGGCGAATCCGCCCGCTACCACGACCTGGCCAAGGATCTTCGACCAACCGCCGAGCCCGAGACTGCGCTGGTTGCGCGTCTTGAGAAAGTCATCGATGAACCCGATCGCGCCCAATCCAACCATGAGGTAGATGACGAGCAGGCCGGAGAGCGTGAGCGGCTCGCCAGCGAGCCCGTGTCCGACGAAGTAGCCGATAGTCGCAGCGAGAATGAAGACGATGCCGCCCATCGTCGGCG
>JANOOQ010000098.1:0-5357 GCA_031421515.1 Leifsonia sp. | reverse complement strand
CCGAATACCTCGTGTGCGGATCGCACGAGCACGAGGTCGGGCCACTATCCATTGCGGTTCCTCGAGGTGCGATCGTGATCGCGAGCGGCGACCCCCTCGATCGACGGCTTGTCGCGGCAACGCTCTCTGGGCGCCTCGATGCGGTGTCTGGGCGGGGGCAGGTTGCGGGGCATCCGCTCTCCTCTGAGTCTGCCAAGGTTCGCACACTCGTGGCTCTCGCCGACGTCGGGGGAGCAGGGCGGTCGGAGACGAGAGTCACGATCGGTCAGCTTCTGACCGAGCGGCTCGAGATGACGCTGCCGTGGTACCGCGCATTTTCGGCGAACCGATCGGCTGAGCGCTGGCTCGCGCGAGTCAACACAGCACTCGCGGCGGCGGCCGGTCGCGCGACAGTGCCCGTGCGCGCGTCGAGCACACTCACTGAGTTACCTCAACTCGAACGAGCGGTAGCGCTCGCGGCCGTCGCTCTCGCCGAGCGCACTCCCGTCGTCATGCTCGACCAACTCGATTCGTTTGCGATTGAGCAAGACGAAGTCGCGTTCTTCACGGCCGTGCTGCAGCTCGCACCCGCGACAACGACGGTTGTCATGGGAACTCCGATTCCCGCGCGAGCCACGAGCGTTGGCTCAATTGGCTCTCGCGCACTCGTCGAAATAGACCTCTACTCTCTCTCCCCGGAAGGACTCGTCCGATGAATCGCAAGTGGCTCCGTTGGGGCGGTTTCGCCGCCGTCGTGCTCGTTCCTCTCGCTTTCGCGGGACTCTTCGTTGGCGCGATCGGTGGCGGTGACAACGCACTCGACAGCATTCCCGTCGCGATCGTCAACGAAGACACCCTTCAAGTACTGACTTCTGCAGACGGCACCGAGACGAACGTCTTCGCGGGCCGTCAACTCGTGACTGAACTCACGGGCTCAGAGGGTTTCGATTGGACGATTACGAATGCGGATGCCGCCGAGGCGCTTCTTGCGTCGGGCGAGGTCTACGCGATCCTTACGGTGCCGACCAACTTCTCGACCTCGATTCTGTCGATCTCCGGGGATGACCCGCAGAAGGCGGACATCGCGATTCGCACCGACGACGCGCATAGCTATTTGACGGGCTCGGTAGCTCAAGTCGTGGGCCAGACGATGGCCGACACGTTCGGCAACGCCATCACGGCGCAATACATCGGCGGAATCTATTCGAGCATGGGCGAGCTCGGCACGTCGCTCACGCTCGCAGCGGATGGCGCGACCCAATTGAGCAACGGAGCGAGCGCCCTATCTACGGGCCTCGACCAGTACACCGACGGCGTCGACTCGTTAGCTAGTGGACTCTCGCAACTCGAGAACGGCGCGGCCGGCCTCTCGCAGCTCAGCACGGGTGTCTCGAGCTACACGACGGGGGTCTCGCAACTTTCCGCTGGGCTCTCGGGTCTCAACCCTGCCCTTCAAGCGAGCCTCGACCCCGCTCTCGCGGCACAACTCCAGGGCATCGTGGATGGCCTCGCGGCTACCGCGGCGGGCGGCTCGACGCTCGCGTCGAGCGCAGCGACGGGTATTGCGGGCGTGCAGTCCGGTATCGCTCAAAGCGCGGATGGCGCATCCGCTCTCGCGGCAGGGTCAAGTGAACTCGTTGCGGGAGCATCGGGCATCGCGACGGGAGCCGGCGATCTCGCGGGCGGCCTTCAATCGGGAGCGGACCAAATTCCCGCGACCGACGAGAGCGCCGCGATTACGTCGGCCGAAGTCGCGTCAGACCCGGTTGGTCTCACGGTCAGCACCGACAACGCCGTGCCGCAAGTCGGGCAAGCCGTCGCGACCATCCTCGTGCCCCTCGGCTTGTGGGTCGGCGCGCTCGCCGTATTTCTGCTACTCCAGCCGGTCGCCAAGCGCACCCTGACGTCGACGGCGCGCAATTCGCGAGTCGTGGCATCCGCGATCCTGAGGGCAAGCCTCGTGACGGGAGCGCAAGCGGTGCTGCTCGTCGCGCTGCTTCACCTCGCGCTCGGTGTTGCGTGGAGTCTGTTGCCCGCGACGCTCGCATTCTCGCTACTGACGGCTGTCTCTTTCACGGCATTCCACTACTTGCTCACGATCGGTCTTGGGCGCGCGGGCCTCGTCGTTTCGCTCTTCGCGCTCGCGGTGCAAGTGACGTCGACGGGTGGCATCTACCCCATCGAGTTGCTCGCGTCGCCCTTCCAAGTCGTGAGTCCGTTCATGCCGCTAACGTACGCCGTGCAAGGAATGCAAGGAATCATCGCGGGCGGCAATCCGGCCGGCGTGATTTCGGCAGTCGCGATTCTCGCGGGCTTCGGAGTGGCAAGCGTGCTGCTCGCCCTCCTCGCGGTCAATCGAACGCGTCGAGCTCGATCGCTCGGACTCGTGCCCGCGACGACTTAAGCCGCGCGGCTCGTCGACTTTTGAGTCGTGAGGGTTTGAGCGAGCGACGGGCTTCGCAGAGGTGCGTCTACCTCGAGAGTGTCGGGGCCTGTTCGGCGAATGAGCAGCTCGGTCTCGACGTGGCGCCACAGAGCTTCGTGCTCTGCGGTGAGTTGCGCGCTGTCAGCGACGCGACGTGCGCGCTCGGTTCGGGGGGCGACAAGGCTACTCGCGACTTCCCACGAGATTGTGTCGGCGACAGTCGAGACGAAAACCGCGTCCTCCGAGGTTGCGCGACCGAGAGTGATTCGAAAGCTCCCGCCGGGGCCGAACAGCTCGAAAAGACGCTCACGCATGAGCTCGTAGAGAGCCTGCTGGTCGGGTGCATCGGCGCTGTGTTCGGCCACAAGCCAATTCTGGACGACGGGATGCATGCGCGGCGGCCAACACGCCGCGGGCTAGATCCACCCCCGACGCTTGAAAACGAGGTACAGAATGCCGCCCGACGTGAGCATGAGCGTGAGTGCGAAGGGATAACCGAGTGGCCAATCGAGTTCGGGCATGAACTTGAAGTTCATGCCGTAAATCGTGCCGACGAGCGCTGGTGCGAAGAGGATCGCAGCCCACGACGAGATCTTCTTGACTTGTTCGCCTTGCTGGATGCTCGTGCGCGACATCGTGCGCATCTCTTCGTTTTGGGCTTGCATCACGAGCGTCGATTGCACCGTTAGAGCGTTTTGCAAGAGCGCTCGAAAGGACTCGGCGCGCTCGACGGTCTTGTGAGTGTGATCGAGCACGTCGCGCCATTGCGCCTGTAGCTCATCGTGCACCGCGTATTTTTCTAACCCTGCTTCTATCGATTGGACCATCGACACGAGCGGGAGCGTCGCGCGCTCGAACTCCATAGCTTCGCTCGCTAGCTCGTAGATGCGTCGCGAGACAGCAGGGTCACCGTGAAAGATCTGATCCTCGATTTCATCGATGTCGTTCTCGAGGCCGGCGATTACGGGTAAGTATTCGTCGACAACTTCGTCGAACACGGCGTAGAGAATCGCTTGCGGGCCAAGACCGAGCAACTCAGGGTTCGCCTCGAGGCGCTTGCGCACTCGGCCGAGGTCGGGTGACTCAGCGTGCCGCACGCTGATGGCGAAGTTCGGGCCGATGAAAAGGTGCACTTCGCCGAACTCGACCTCTTCTGGTGCATCCAAATACCGAGCAGAGCGCAACACGACAAAGAGCACTTCGCCATAGCGCTCGAGCTTGGGTCGTTGGTGTCCCTTGAGCGCGTCTTCCACGGCGAGCGGATGCAGCGAAAACTCGTCAGCGACAGATCGAATTTCCGCCTCCGTCGGCCGGTACATGCCGATCCATGCAAAGCCGCCGTTATCACGGAGTTCCTCGAACGTTTGGTCGAGAGTGACGGGGCGCGCGTCGCGAACACCGTTGCGGTAGATCGCGTTGTCGACGATAGGGATGATCGTGCCTCTCGGGCAGGGTGACGGTGGTTTATACCCTAAGCGCGGAGGCCGCCACACGTGTGCCCTGATACCGTGGGCGAGGTGACACAACCTCTGGGCGCTGCACCTCGAGAGTACGACTTCGTCGTCGTGTCCAATCGCCTGCCCGTCGATCGTGTGACAGACGCGGAGGGCAACTCGAGTTGGGCGACGTCCCCTGGGGGGCTCGTCACGGCACTCGAGCCCGTCATGCGCGACGCAGCGGGAGCGTGGGTGGGGTGGGCCGGCCAGCCCGATCTCGAGCTCGACGCGTTCGAGAGTGACGGCATCCACATTGTTCCCGTTCGCTTGAGCGAGGAGGACATCGAGCGCTACTACGAGGGCTTCAGCAACGACACTCTGTGGCCGCTGTACCACGACGTCATCGAAGCACCCGGGTATCACCGTGTCTGGTGGGAGAGTTACGTCGAGGTCAATCAACGGTTCGCTGATGCCACCGCCGCAGTGAGTGCGCACGGAGCCGTCGTGTGGGTGCAGGACTACCAGCTACAGCTCGTACCCCGCATGCTCCGGATCGCTCGACCCGACCTCACGATCGGCTTCTTCAACCACATCCCGTTTCCTCCCTACGGAATCTATTCGCAGCTTCCGTGGCGCACTCAAGTGATCGAGGGACTGCTCGGCGCCGACGTCATCGGATTTCAGCGGGTAGCGGATGCCGGCAACTTCTCCCGCGCGGTGCGGCGCCTCACGAACTGCGCCACGAGGACTCCCGCTATCGAAGTGGCCGTCGATGGACAACCCACGCGACGCGTCATCGCGCAGCCCTTCCCCATCTCGATCGACGCTCGCGCGTTCGAGGCGCTCGCTCGCGAGCCCCGCATTCAGAAGCGGGCGCGAGAGATTCGCGAGGGTCTCGGCAACCCCGAAATCGTCATGCTCGGAGTCGATCGACTCGACTACACGAAAGGCATCGGGCACCGACTCAAGGCCTTCGGTGAGTTGCTCGCAGAGGGCTCGATTTCGGTAGAAGACGTCACTCTCGTGCAAGTTGCGAGCCCGAGCCGAGAACGCGTCGCTGCCTACATGAATCTGCGGGACGAGATCGAACTCACGGTCGGCCGCATCAATGGCGACTTCTCCACGATGAGTCATCAAGCGATCAGCTACCACCACCACGGGTATCCGCGCGATGAAATGGCCGCGCTCTATCTCGCGGCTGACGTCATGCTCGTGACGGCTCTGCGCGATGGAATGAATCTCGTGGCGAAGGAATACGTTGCGAGTCGCTTCGACGACGATGGCGTGCTCGTGTTGAGCGAATTCACGGGAGCCTCCGACGAGCTCAAGCGCGCGTTGCTCGTCAACCCCCACGACATTGAGGGGCTCAAGGAGGCGATCCTCACAGCGGTCTCGATGTCCAAGAGTGAGCGCCGATCGCGAATGCGATCCATGAGAAAGCGCGTGCTGCACAACGATGTTGCGCGCTGGTCGAGCCACTTTCTCAACACGCTCGAACAGACCAGGCTCGCGCGAGC
>JANOOQ010000097.1:0-1874 GCA_031421515.1 Leifsonia sp. | reverse complement strand
GCCGGGGCCGTCGAGGCCGGGCAGCTCGTGTTCGGGGCGATTCCCGCGGAGTTTCCCGTGACTGTGGCGATCGTCGCGGATTACGGACAGGCCAAATGACATGCTTGTCATTCGAGGCATTTTTCGGTCATAATGGTGCGCAGCGGTTCGTCCGCACAATTTAACACGTCACAGCCGCCGTTCTTGGGTCGATGGGGAAGTCGCATCCAATCGAACGGAGATATCGTGACTGCACCAATTGCTCGCGGAGTGCTTTATGTGCACTCCGCTCCTCGTGCGCTCTGCCCACATATCGAGTGGGCCGCGGGCGGGGCTCTCGATCGCGCCGTCAACTTCACGTGGGACGTACAGCCTGTGCTCAAGGGTGCGCAACGCACCGAGTACTACTGGGAGGGCGCGCGCGGCACGGGCGCCAAGCTCGCGTCCGCTTTGCGCGGGTGGGAGCACTTGCGATTCGAAGTCACCGAAGAGGCCGGTCTCGGCACCGACGGTGGACGCTGGATGCACACGCCCGACTTGGGCATTTTCTTCGCTCAGACCGACACTGTCGGCAACGTAGTCATTCCCGAAGACCGCGTACGTTTTGCAATGGAGTCAGCGGGAGCTAACGCCGTCGAACTGCATCGCGAACTGCGCTTGGCGCTCGGTCAAGCGTGGGATGACGAACTCGAGGCGTTCCGGCATGCGGGTCAAGATTCAGCAGTCGTGTGGTTGCACAAGGTGGGGTAGGGCCGGCATATGGACACTCTCAATCGCGAACTCGTCGAACTCGTCGAACTGACCGTGCCTCCGCTCATAGACCTCGATCAGCTCGACCGTCTTGTCACGGAGGATGAGCGGCACACGTTCGATGGCGAGTGTGCCGTGCACGACGGCTGCCGCCGAATCTAAGGCTTAGTAGCTGCGGAACGCGACGACCGAGTTGTGGCCTCCGAAGCCGAACGAGTTGCTCAGCGCGAGCAACGGACCCTCGCCAAGCGCCCGCGGTGACGTCACGACGTCGAGCGGGATCGCGGGGTCTTGAGAGGTCAAGTTGATCGTCGGCGGCGCCGTGCGGTGGTGCAGCGCGAGAATCGTGAAGATTGCCTCGAGTGCACCGGTTCCGCCAAGCAAGTGGCCCGTAGCTGCCTTGGTTGCCGAGACGGCAATCTTGGGCAAATGATCGCCGAACACTCGCAGCATCGCGTTGTACTCGGCGATGTCGCCCACCGGTGTGCTCGTCGCGTGCGCGTTGATGTGGTTGACGTCCGTGATCGATGCGCCGGCCTGCTCAAGCGCTGCGAGCATCGCGCGCGCAGCAGCTGAACCCTCGGGGTCGGGAGCCGTGATGTGGTACGAGTCGCTCGTGACCGAGCCGCCCGCGAGTTCGGCGTAGATCTTCGCACCACGAGCTAGCGCGTGCTCTTCCGTTTCGAGCACGATCGTGCCCGCGCCTTCGCCAAGCACGAAGCCGTCGCGCGTGACGTCGTACGGGCGCGACGCGGTCGCGGGGTCGTCATTGCGCTTCGAGAGGGCCTGCATGGCCGCGAACGAGGCAATGGGAAGCGGATGCACGACAGCTTCCGTTCCACCTGCGATGACGATATCGGCGAGCCCTTGCTGGAGGTGGTCATAGGCGTTCGCGATCGCCTCCGTGCTCGATGCGCACGCAGAGACATCCGTTCGTGCGAATGCTCGCGAGGGAATCGCCATGCTCACTGCGGCCGCGGCAGCGTTGGGCATGAGCATCGGGATCGTCATGGGGAGCACGCGACGGGGGCCCTTCTCCTTGAGCGTGTCCCACGCGTCGAGCAGAGTCCACAGTCCACCGATTCCGGTTGAGTAGTCGACACCGATTCGAATCGGGTCAACGTCGGGAGCGCCAGCGTCGGCCC
>JANOOQ010000096.1:0-1999 GCA_031421515.1 Leifsonia sp. | reverse complement strand
GAGTGGGCAGCCCGTTTGTTTAGCCTGCCGAAGCGCGCGCGATATGCTAGACCTTGAGATACCGGCTTATCGCGTCTCCAGCGGATGCCGCCGCGTGGGCTGCCCCAACAACGATCAGTATCGGCACGACCACGAGAGCGTCACTGAGCCCCACGAGAGTAGTGGTGGACTGCAGCGTCGTCGACAAGTAACCCTGCACGAAGAACTGCACGATCGCGACAATCGCGACACCCGCGAGCACCGAGCCAATAAGCGCAGCAAACACTCCCTCGAGAATGAACGGCGTCTGGATGAAGCGGTTTGACGCTCCGACGAGTCGCATGATTCCGAGCTCGCGTCGGCGAGAGAACGCACTCAGTCGAATAGTTGTCGCGATGAGCAGCACCGCGGCAACGAGCATGAGCGCAGCGACCCCGATGGCCGTATAGCTCGCGGCGTTGAGTACGGCAAAGATCTGGTCGAGGTATCCGCGCTGGTCCTCGACGTTTTGCACGCCGGGCGCCCCCGAGAGGCTTTCGATGAGAATGTCGGCGTTCGTCGGATCCACGAGATTGACGCGGAACGATTCGTTGAGAGTTTCGGGGGTCACAAAGCCGGCGATGGGGCTATCGGCAAACTGCGCTTGGAAGTTCGCGTACGCCTGCTCGTGCGTTTCGAACTCGAACTTTTCAACGTAAGGCGAGAGCGCCGCCGAGGTCAGCTGGGCCTCGACCGCGTCGATCTGATCTTGCGTCGCTGCTGCTTGCGTGCAATTACCCGTCGTGTCAACTTCGGTGCACATATAGATCGCGACTTGAGCGCGGTCGTACCAATAGCCCTTCATCTGGCCGATCTGCAGCTGAAGCAAAATCGCGGCGCCAACAAACGTGAGCGAAATGAATGTCACGAGCACGACCGAAATGACCATCGAGACGTTTCGACGAAGGCCGCTCGCGACCTCGCCGAGAATCAGTCCTAGTCTCACGGCGTCACCTCTCGCTCGACGTTGCCGAAGTTCTGTACCGGCACGGCTTGCGTTTGGTACCCACCACGGCGCTCGTCGCGCACGATTTGCCCGCTGATGAGTTCGATCACGCGCCGCTTCATCTGGTCGACGATTCCCGCATCGTGCGTCGCCATGATCACGGTCGTGCCACTGAGGTTGATGCGCTCGAGAAGCGTCATGATTCCAGCGGATGTCGCGGGGTCGAGGTTTCCCGTCGGCTCGTCAGCCAGCAGGATCGCTGGCTTGTTCACGACCGCGCGAGCGATGGCGACGCGCTGTTGCTCCCCGCCCGAGAGCTCGTGCGGAAAGCGGTTGGACTTGCCGGCGAGCCCGACCATCTTGAGAGCATCCGGTACCGCTTCTTGAATGAAGCCTCGACTCTTTCCGATCACTTGGAGAGTAAATGCGACGTTATCGAAAACGGTCTTGTTGGGCAGCAGCCTAAAGTCCTGAAAGACGACCCCGAGATTGCGGCGAAAGTAAGGCACTTTGCGGTTCGCGAGGGTATTGAGGTGCTGGCCGAGTACGTGAACTGCGCCCTTGGTCGGCGTCTCTTCGCGAAGGATGAGCCGCAGAAAGCTCGACTTGCCCGAACCCGAAGCACCGACAAGAAACACGAACTCGCCCTTGAGAATTTCGAGGCTCACCGAATTGAGCGCGGGGCGTGAATTTGCCGGATAGGACTTAGTGACGGAATCGAAGCGGATCATGACCCTGTCAGCTTAAGCACGCTGCGCGAGGGGCTCGGGAGCGACACCCCTCGGCCAATTATCCGACCGCGTCGTATCAGGTACCAGACAGCTCTGAAGGCTTTGTGGCCCCGGAAAGCTCGAGAAGTATGTTGGGCTCGTCGCCCACGACCCACGCGTCATGCCCAGGTTTGATGATCGCAAGGTCTCCTGGCCCAAACTCCAGTTGGGTGCCGTCATCCATGACCACCGTCTGCCGCCCGGCGAGAAAATACTTGACGTGGTATTTCTGACACGACTCGGTTCCTACGCCGGGCTTGACATG
>JANOOQ010000095.1:0-6156 GCA_031421515.1 Leifsonia sp. | reverse complement strand
CCGCGACGACCTCCACGAAGACTGCGGCTCCCGGTTTGCGGATGATGAGCCCACCGAGCACTCCCGCGAATAGCCACACTCCGTAGAAGAGCGCTTGCAGGCCCGGGAGCGCGGCTTCGAGGGGCGCCGTCGCGGGAGCATAGAGCTGGTTCCACGCGAAGAAGACGAGTCCGGATGCCACACCAATGACACTCGCTACGACGATGTCAACGACTCGCCACCGAAATCTAGAAGGAAGGGTTTTTTGCGTTACTGCGGTCATGTCGTGCCTTTCGATTGAAATGGCACGGGACGTTAAGAGGCCTCCCTGCGCTGGCATGATCCAGATCAGGTTCGACGGTCGAAGCTTGGAGCAGCTTCCTCTCAGCCCGGCTCACCGGACTCCCGTGTTCGAGAACAATCCTACAGTCGAACGGATGCGCGCGCGCGAGCACCCCGGCACCCACTCGCTCACGCGGCTTTACTTCTGCAGTTGCTCCGCTCCCGCGAGTCGCTGCGCAAAGTAGATCGGAATAACGGAAACCAAGATGAGCACCACCGCGACTACGTTGACGACTGGCGCTTGATTCGGCCGGAACATGTTGTCGAGAATCCAGATTGGTAGCGTCGTGATGCCCGCTCCCGCAGTGAACGTCGTGACGATGATTTCATCGAAGCTCAACGCGAAGGCCAAGAGCCCGCCCGCAAGGAGCGCCGACCGCAATTGCGGGAAGGTCACGAGTCTGAATGTCGTCCAGACACCCGCACCAAGATCGGCCGAAGCCTCCTCGAGGTTCGATCCCATCCGCCGCAATCGGGCGATGACGTTATTGAATACGAGGACGATACAAAAGGTCGCGTGTGCGACGACGATCGTAGCGAGGCCGAGCTTCACGTCAAGAATCGTGCGGAACACGTTGTTGAGGGCGATTCCTGTGACGATACCTGGGAGGGCGATGGGCAAAATAATGAGCAAGCTCACCGCGTTCTGCCCGAAGAACTTGTACCGCTGCAACGCGAGCGACGCGAGCGTGCCGAGCACAAGCGCGACAGCAGTCGAGAGCAGTGCAATCTGAACGCTCGTTGCGACGCCCTCAAGGGCGCCTGCATTGCTCATCGCCCGTTCCCACCAATCGAGCGTGAAGCCCGGCGGCGGCCACGTAAGACTCTGGCTCGTGCTGAAGGAGTTGACAAATACCACGAAGAGCGGAAGGTATACGACCGCCAAGATGAGGGTCGTGATACTCCCGAGCGTGATTCTCGCGGTTCGGCTCAGACGCATTTACTGCTCCTACAGATTGTCGAGCGCGCCAGTGCGGCGAGCGAGTGTCAAGTACACGATCATGACCGCGATGGGTATGAGCGAGATCGCCGCGGCAAGCGGCAGATTGTTTGCGGCACCGATGTTGGCGTAGACGAGGCTTCCGAGCAGCTGATTCGCTCCCCCGACGATCTTGACCGTGATGTAGTCGCCAAGTGAGAGCGAGAAACTGAAGATCGAGCCGGCGATGATCGCGGGCTTGAGTATCGGCAGTACGACCGACACGAGCGTGCGCATGGTCGATGCGCCGAGGTCGCTCGACGCTTCGAGCAGTGAATTGGGCACTCGCTCGAGACCCGCGTAGATCGGCAGGATGACGAACGGTAGCCACAAGTAGGCGAGCGTCATGACGGTCGCGGGTAGCCCATAACCGGGCGAAGACCCGCCGAACGGAGCCGCAATCCAGTCGAAGATGCCGCCCGTCGCGAGCACGGACCGCCACGCGTACGCCTTGACGAGGTAGCTCGCCCATAGGGGTGTGAGCACGAGGATGACAAGAATTCGGGCCATTCGCGGACTCGCGACCTTGGCCATGTAGAACGCGATAGGCAGTGCGACGAGAACGTCGATGACGGTCACGATGCCCGCAACCGCGATGGTTCGAATCGTGACGGTTTGGTAGAGCGGGTTCGTGAGGACAGTCACGATGTTGTCGAGCGTCCACGACTGCGTGATCTTGCCCGAGAAGCTATCGACAGTCCACAGAGCCGTAATCAGTAGCGCGGCGAGCGCTACGACATAGATGAGTCCAAGCCACAAGACCGGTGGCGAAAGGAGAAACGCTAGCCGCACTCGTGAGTGTTTGCTCAAAAATACGGAGATCTTACGTGCCGTGGTTGCTCGGGGAGGAGCAACCACGGCACGTTCGACCCGTGGCGCAGTTGCGTCACTTGTCATTCATTAACCCTTGATTTCCGTCCACGCGGTCGTCCAAGCGGAGTAGTCCGTGCACTCCACGTCGGTACGGCCATCGAGGCACTCGGCGATCGGCGTCGACCAGTACCAGATCTGCGATGCGTATTCCTCGTCACCTGCGTGGAACGCCTCGCAGTCGGTGCGGAAGTCGCACGCGGCAATGCTCGACGGCGCTTCACCGAAGTATCCGGTTGCGGTTGCGTTCGCCTCAGGGCTTGCAATGTAGTCGAGCCACGCGTACGCGCAGTTCGGGCTCGCTGCCTCGGAACCGATCATCCAAGTGTCCGACCATCCGGTGACGCCCTCTTCGGGGAGCGTTACGGCGGTGTTGCCCGACGTCATGACGTTCTGGATTACCTGCCACGTCGTACCGGCAACCGAGTCGCCCGTCTCAAAGGCCTGGATGGCCAAGAGATAGTCGCTCCAGTACTCACCGATGTGCTCGCGCTGGGCCTTCAACAGATCGACCGCGGCAGCGAGCTGCGTTTCGTCGAGTGCATACGGGTTCTCGATGCCGAGCTCGGGGCTGTGCGTCATGAGGTAAACAGCTGCGTCGGCAATGTAGATCGGCGAGTCGTACGCCGTTACCTTTCCGGAGTTAGCGGCAGCGTCGTCAAATACGACACTCCACGACGTGGGCTCCTCGGGGAATACCTCCGTGTTGTACATGAGGAGGTTAGCTCCGTAGCCGTGAGGCACACCGTACGAGACACCGTCAACGCTGTTCCACTGCTGCATCTTTAGGAAGTCGAAGATGCCGTCATAGTTGACGAGTAGGTCGGTGTTAACCGGTGCAACAGACTCAGCTGCGACGAGTCGCAGCGACGCGTCACCCGAAGCGGCTACAACGTCGTAGTCGCCCGTCTGCATGAGTGTGAATGCCTCATCCGAGGTGCCATAGGTCTTCGAGTCGACCATACAACCGGTCTCCTCTTCGAAGGGGGTCACCCAGTCGTAGTCGGGGCTGTTCGTGCCGTCTTCTACGTAGCCGGGCCACGCGAGGATCGAGACGCTTCCCTCGAATTCGCCGATCTCGGTAGCCATTGCTGGCCCTTCGACCGGGGCCTGCGTCGTACCGCAGGCAGCGAGTGCGATCGAGGTGACCGCAAGGCCGGCAAAGATTGCCAGTCTTCGTGGTGCTGTGTTGCGCATTCTGTGCTCCATTCTGTGTATTCGATTGGGTATTACGCGGGTACAGGCTCGAGAGAAACCATGTCTGACGCCGCAAATCGGGCGTGCACTTCTTCGTCACGGCGATCGATTGTGGATCGGGATGTCGCGTTTTGTTCGAGCACCGTGATGCGCTTGCCACTGGGCAGCTCAACGAGGATGCGAGTGCTCGTGCCGAGGTAGATAACTTCGGTGATCGACCCGACGAGCGACACCACGCCGGCCGACACGGTGCCACGCGGGGGGACGAGAGCGATCTTCTCCGGGCGAATCGAGTTGATGCCAGAGCGAGAAAACAGCGCGGTCGATTCGTCGTTAGTGAAGATGTTGGAGGTACCGACGAACGACGCGACGAAAGTGGATCTAGGCGACTCGTAGATCTCGGAGGGCGCTCCCAATTGCTCGATTCGGCCGTTGTTGAAGACGGCGATGCGATCGCTCAGCGTGAGTGCTTCCTCTTGATCGTGCGTGACAAAGATGAAAGTGATTCCGAGCGAACGCTGGAGCTCCTTGAGTTCGACTTGCATTTGTTCGCGGAGCTTCAAGTCGAGAGCCCCGAGCGGCTCGTCGAGCAAGAGCACTTTCGGCTGCACGACGGTAGCTCGCGCGAGTGCCACCCGCTGGCGCTGGCCGCCCGAGAGTTGACTTGGCTTTCGAGACCCAAAACCGCCGAGTGCGACGGCCTCAAGCGCTGCAGCGGCTCGCTCCCGGCGCTCGGTGCGGCCCATTCCTCGCACTCGCAATCCGTACGCGACGTTATCGAGCACCGTCATGTGCGGAAAGAGCGCGTAATCCTGAAACACCGTATTGACGTCGCGGTCGAATGGAGCTCTCGTCGTGACGTCGTGGCCGAGGAGAGAAACCGTGCCAGATGTCGGGAGGTCGAAGCCCGCGATCAAACGCAAGACGGTCGTCTTGCCCGACCCGGATGGCCCAAGCATCGAGAAGAACTCGCCCTCGGCGATGTCGAGATCGAGATTGTCAACCGCGGTGACTGCACCAAACGACTTCGTCAATCCCGAAAGCCGAATTGCTGGGGTAGCACTTGTCACGCGGGGCCTCCTTGCCTCTGTAGTAGTAAATCATATGGAAACAGATGTCACATGCGCACTAGGGATGTTACGGTCGTGTCACGAATATTTTTTTGACCAGGAACACATGCCCCAATCAATCCGCTCGACCACAGCAGCTCGAGCCGCAGTATTTGCGCCGCTCGCTGGGGGCGGGCGCGCCGAACTGGTCGAGCAGAGGCTCACCGATGCGATCGAATTGGGGCTCTTGTCGCACGGTGAGCGACTGCCGAGCGAGTCCGAAATGGCGCGCCGATTCGGCGTTGCCACCGTCACTGCTCGAGAAGCGCTCGAGGCCCTGCGCGAAAAGGGATTAGTCGAGACGAAGCGCGGTCGCGACGGCGGGAGCTTCGTGCTCTCCGACGGCTCGCGCACTGCGAGCATCGACCGCCGCGTCAAAGCCCTCTCTCGAGTCGAGCTTCGAGACATGGGCGTGTATTACTCCGCGATTGCGGCAATGGCAGCGCAGCTCGCGGCCGATCGGGCGACGGAAGACGACATTCTTCACTTGCGCGCAACGATCGAGGCCGTTGATGTCGCGAGCGAGGCATCCACTCGCCGCGGAGAAGGAACTTTTCGACTCGAGATCGCGGCACTATCGCAATCGGCTCGATTGGTGCGTGAAGAGTTACGGCTGCAAGCCGAGTTTGCCCCGTTGCTGTGGCTGTGTCTGCGCGACCCGGGCCACCGCCTACGCAGTTTCAACTCCCACACGCTCGTCGTAACCGCGATCGAGTCGCTCGACGGCGACTCAGCCCGCAAACACACTATTGATCACATCGAGGGCGCCATCGAATGGCTACTCGAAGCTAAAGCCGACCTAGAAGGCAAGGAGTAATCGTGGCCACGACTTCGACAACTGCAGTGGACGATTGCGTCACGGCAGTCAGCACGACGTTCGCCGCCGTCTTTGAACAGATCGAGTCGTGGCGCGAAGCGATCGAAGCACTCATTGCGGTCGAGGACGGCGCGATTACGGCCGCTCAAGTGGACGAACTCGCGGAAACCCTCGTTGTACCCGGGCTCTCGCTCGACGACGCTCTCATCATCGGCGCGGGCTACGTCGCGACTCCGGGGTTTCTCATCGACAGCGAGTGGCACCTCGCCTGGTGGCTCGGTCACTCCAACACGTTCGGCATCGGATCGGCAGACCCATCGATTCGGCGCCTCGAAGCCGAGGAAGATCCGGCGTCTGAGAGCTTCCGCGATTACACGGCCCTCGAGTGGTGGCGAGTGCCGGCTGCTACTCTCGCACGCCACATCACGGGTCCATACGTGGACTACTTATGCACCGACGACTACACCCTCACCCTCACGATGCCCGCGACCCACAAAGGATCGATGATCGGGGTCGTGGGAGCTGACCTCTACGTCAACGACATCGAACGCACACTCTTGCCGCATGTCCGTGCGATCGGGCGCCCCGCGACGGTCATTAACTCGTCGCGTCGCGTCGTCGTTTCGACCGACCCGCACCGCGCTACCGGTTCGATTCTTCGAGCGGATGGCGACGGCGAAGTCATCGCGTGTGGAGCCACGAGCCTGCTGCTCGTGTTGGGCTAACCAGCAGGCTTGCTGAGTTCGCGCATCACTTTGAGCGCCGGGTATGCCGCAAGAAACACGAGCATCGGCGCGCGCAACGCGAGATCCCGAATGCCGTGCTTCGCATACGTGCGCTCGAACCTCATGGCGTAGTTGTAA
>JANOOQ010000094.1:0-8864 GCA_031421515.1 Leifsonia sp. | reverse complement strand
CCAGCTCTACGCGCCCGCGACGGCGCCGCTTGAAGCAGCACTTCCTGGCCTGCAAGCGCTCTTCTATGGCGTGTGGCTTTTCGCGGGCGTGCTCGGTGGGCTCATCATCCGCAAGCCGGGAGCCGCGGTCTTCATCGAGGTCGTCGCGGCATTCGTATCGATGGTGCTCGGGTCGGTTTGGGCGTTTGACACGCTCGTGTCTGGCCTCGCTCAGGGCCTCGCGGCCGAAGTCGTGTTTCTCGCCTTCCTGTACTCGAACTGGCGCATCTACGTTGCCGTGATCGCGGGCGCGGCATCGGGTCTCGCGATGGGCATCAAAGACAACATTGTGTGGAATGCGGCTGCGACGGCCCAATTCCAACTTACCTATCTCGTGTGTGGGATCATCTCGGGTGCCGTCATCGCAGGCGTTGGCTCGTGGCTGCTCGCGCGCGGTCTCGCTCGCACGGGCGCTCTCAGCAGGTTCGCGGCTGGTCGAGAAGTCACTGCGCGAGTGTGACGAGCAGTAGTCGCCAGCCCGTGCCCAGCCCCGCGTCGATAGAGGCGCGAGGTTGGGGCTGGCGGCATGCCGGTCGGCTCGCGTGGGCAGTAAGCGAGCTCGAATTCGTGATCGCTTCAGGCGAGAGAGTTCTGTTGCTCGGCGCTTCTGGCGCGGGCAAGTCAACGCTGCTTCATGGCATCGCTGGCGTGCTCGGCGTCGGCGACGACGACGGCGAGGCGACGGGAACACTGCTCGTCGACGGACAGCGCGCGCACGCAGGTCGAGCGGGGCTCGTGCTTCAAGACCCAGATTCGCAAGTGATCCTCGCGCGCGTGGGCGACGACGTCGCGTTCGGCTGTGAGAACCTCGGGGTCCCACGCGACGAGATCTGGCGCCGCGTGCCCGAAGCTCTCGAAGCCGTCGGTCTCGATCTGCCGCTCGACTACCCCACGGGCACACTCTCGGGCGGCCAGAAGCAGCGCGTCGCTCTCGCGGGCGTGCTCGCGATGCGGCCCGGACTGCTGCTGCTCGACGAACCGACGGCCAACCTCGACGCGACCGGTATCGGTGAGGTTCGGGATGCTGTCGCGCGAGTCACGGCTGCGACAGGTAGCACCCTCATCGTGATCGAACACCGCGTGAGCGTGTGGCGGGACCTCGTCGATCGCGTTATCGTGCTGTCGTCGGGAGGCGGGCTCCTCGCCGACGGCACTCCCCACGACGTGCTCGAGCGTGCGGGGGCGTCGCTCAGTGCATCCGGAGTCTGGGTTTCTGGCTTCGAACCGACCGCGCCTGAGCGTCGCAGGGTCGCCGCGAGCACTCTTGTGCGCACACACGACCTTGCGATTGCGCGCGTACCGGGCACTATCGTGGCGAGCGGTATCGACCTTGAGGTCGAGACAGGTCGCGCACTCGCGATCACGGGCTCGAACGGCTCGGGCAAGTCAACGCTCGGGCTCACGCTCGGTGGATTGCTCGGTGCTGCATCCGGCGAGGTCGATGCAGCGGGTCTCGCTAACGGCCTTGCGACGACGAACCCGTTCCGGTGGAAGTCGCGCGAACTGCTCACTCGCATTGGCACGGTATTTCAAGACCCCGAGCACCAATTCGTGGCGTCGACGGTTCGAGACGAACTGAGTGTCGGTCCGCGAGCATTGCGGATGCCCCCCGCCGAGTTGAGCGAGCGCGTCGAGTACCTCGCGTCGAGGTTGCGCCTAGATGCTCTGCTTGCCGCTAACCCCTTCACGCTCTCGGGTGGAGAGCAGCGCCGGCTGTCCGTCGCGACTGCGCTCGCGACGAGGCCGGGGTTGCTCGTGCTCGACGAGCCCACGTTCGGCCAGGACGCCCGCACGTGGGCCGAACTCGTAGCGCTCCTCGCCGAAGTGCTCGACGAGGGCAGCGCAGTAGTTGCGATCACTCACGATGAGCATCTTGTTGATGCGCTTGCCGACTCGACGTTTCGCATGGGCGCATCATGAGCGTTCTCGCACCAGTTACGGGCACAAGTGCAGTGTTTCGACTCAACCCTGTCTCGAAGCTCGCGGCATCGGCGATCATTTCACTCGCACTCGTCTTCTCCATCGATTGGGTCTCGGCGAGCGTTGCGCTTGCTCTCGAGTTGCCCCTCTTCGTATTCGCGGGCCTGACGTTACGCCAGTTTGCGCGCAGGGCGGTTCCGCTTACTATCGCCGCGCTCTTAGGAGCATTCACGATCTTGTTGTACGGCAAGACCTCGGGCGAGACCTACGTGCAGTTTCTCTTCGTGAACGTGTCGGACGGGTCAATCGAACTCGCGCTCGCGACGTTCTTGAGAATCCTCGCGATTGCTGTGCCCGCGGTCGTGCTCTTCGCGACGGTCGACCCCACGGACTTTGCAGACGGCCTCGCACAAGTGCTGAAGCTCCCTGCTCGGTTCGTTGTGGGCGCTCTCGCGGGGCTGAGGCTCGTGAGCTTGTTCATCGAGGACTGGAGAAATCTCGAACTAGCGCGACGTGCTCGAGGTATCGCTGACACGGGCAGGATCCGCCGATTCGTTGGGCAAGTGTTCGCACTGCTCGTGCTGTCGATCAGGCGGGGCTCGAAGCTTGCGACCGCGATGGAGGCGCGCGGCTTCGGCGCGTCGGGGGAGCGAAGCTGGGCGCGAGAATCGCGCTTGCGAAGCGGTGACGCCCTGCTCATCGCGATCGCTTGTGCGGTGGCCGGGGCATCCGTCTGGGTGTCCGTCGCGACGGGTCACTGGAACTTCATCGGGGGCGCGCCGTGAGCGCGGGCGTGATTCTCGTCGACGGGCGATCGGGGTCGGGAAAGACCGAACTCGCGAAACAGCTCGCGCATTTCATCGAGGATGCGCAGCTCGTGCGGCTCGACGACCTCTACCCAGGCTGGGACGGGCTCGACGCGGGCAGCGCACGTGTGCCCGAAATTCTCACAACGCTGCGCTGGCAATCGTGGGACTGGGTGCTCGATCGTCCCGGTGAGTGGCACACTCTCGACGGCACTCGGCCCATCATCATCGAGGGGGTCGGTGCGGTCAGTCGCGCTAGCCGGCCGCTCGCCGACATTGCACTGTGGGTCGAAGCGGATGACGCGACCCGCAAGTCACGCGCTCTCGCTCGCGACGGCGAAACCTTCGCTCCGTACTGGCACACGTGGGCCGCGCAAGAGCTGTCATTCATGGCGCGAGAGAACCCGCGGGCCCTCGTCGATGCGATAGTGGAGTCATGACTTCCCCGTTCATCTCAGTCGGCGAACTCGCGGAAGAGCTCGAGAGCACTTCGCCGCCCGCCGTGCTCGACGCGAGTCTCGTGCTTCACGCAGCAACGTTCGATGGTGACTACCGGCGCGATTCTGGGTATCCGCGGTGGGTTGAGGCGCGCATCCCGGGCTCCCAACACGTAGACGTCGCGACGCAATTCAGCGACGTAAGTGCGCCCTTGCACTACTCACACCCGCAGCCGCAAGCGATCGCCGACGAGTTGGCGCGGATGGGCATCCGCTCGACTGATTCGGTCGTCGTGTACGACTCGACAGGCACATTGTGGGCGGCGCGACTGTGGTACTTGCTGCGCTGGATCGGCGTCAACGCGCGAGTGCTCGACGGCGGATTCGCGGCGTGGCAAGCCGCGGGCGAGAAGGTCGAGGCGGGCGAAACACCGACTCGCAAGGCGGTTGACGAGTGGCACGCAGACGCCGTGCGCGACGCATGGATCAGCAAGGCCGAGCTCGCAGAGCGCGCGGAGAACGACCCGCGCCCTCTCGTGTGCGGACTACCCGCGAGCGCATTCACAGGTGCAGCGCCGTCACGATATGCGCGGCGCGGGCGAATTCCGGGAAGCGTCAATGTCTCAAGTCGAGACCTGTTCACGGCCGACGGGCACGTCAAGAGCCGCGTTGAGCTCATCCTCGCCTATGACTCCGCGGGAGTGGATGTCGCAGAAGGCACGCCCGAGGAGGTCTTGCTGTATTGCGGAGGCGGCATTTCTGCCGCTGCCAACGCGCTCACGCTCGCGGCGATTGGTACCACTAACGTGCGCATCTACGATGGCTCACTCGAAGAGTGGTCGGCCGATCCGATGCTTCCGCTAGAAGTTGACTAGCTCGAGGTTGACCAGCTCGAGGTTGACTAGCTCAGCGTTGACTAGCTCGAGGTTGACTAGCTCAGCGTCGACTAGCTCGACCACTTTTGCGTGATCGAACTGCCGCGCGGATGGATCGTCATCTCGCCACCGTTGCACGTGAGCTCCAATCCCACTGCGTCGTCGAAACTCGTAGCCGGAATCGAGATCGTGATCTCTTCGACCGGTGCTCCGTTATTGTCGGCGACCGTCTCGATTGAGACCCCCGTGCCGTCCCACGTGCGCGGAATCGCGACCTCGCCGTTGATGTAGACAGCACCCGTCGCAGTGCCCGAGTGGGTCTCGACGATCGTAAGCACTTGACCTGTCGCGGGCGCGGTTGTGATCGTGAGTACGTAATCGGTCGTGAGAACGACCTGGCTGTTGGCGCCCCACTCGAGCGACTGTTCGCCGGTTGCCACGACTGCGGTGACGGCGACGCCCGAGTTTTGTAGTTCCATGAGCACTTGCGCCGCAAGGTCGTCGAGGTCGGCTTGCCACGTGTGGCCCAGAGCGCACGCTGCGATTCCGGTGAGGGGAGCTTCTGTGGGGGTCTGCAAAACGGAGCACCCCGATAGGCCCGTGATGAGCGCGACCGGGAGGGCCACCGCGATGAAACGGTGTGGCAAAAACATGAGGCCTCCTCTGGAGAGCTTAGTCTTCCGTTCTGCTCCACTTGGTTGTTACGAAGCCAGCAGTGGCAAATGTTGTCATAGCGTTGCCTTCGCCGGTGGCTGAAGGGGTGCTCCCAGCACGCGCAAGAACGAGCATGCCAGGTCCAATGAGTCGAAGCGGGGCAGACATCGGAGCCTCCAGGGGCAGGATTTCGTGGGGCAAACTCGTAATCGAATTCTACGGTCACACCCCCACGACGCCCGAGGGTCGTTATGAGGTTGACATCAATCCCACCCGAGTTCGTGCAATTGGGCGTCGTCGATTCCGTAGAAGTGCGCGATCTCGTGCACGAGCGTCACGTGAATCTGATCTTTTAGCTCGTCGAGCGTTTCGCACACCGCGAGCAGGGGTTCGCGATACAGGATGATGCGATCCGGCAGTTCCCCGAAACCGTACTGTCCGCGCTCGGTGAGTGCAACGCCGTCGTAGAGGCCCAGAATGTCGAGCGAGCCGTCTTCCGGACGGTCTTCGGTAACGAACACCACGTTATCGAGTCCGTCGAACATCTCGTCGGGCAGAAGGTCTAACTCGGCTACGACGAGCACCTCGAACGCCTCCGCATCGATGTCATTCATCGTCGGCGTCAATCACTCGAGCAACTCCACGAGTGCGCCCTGCAAGTACCCCAACCAGTCATAAAGCATGAGCGTATCGTCGTCGCCAAGCCCCGTGTCTCCGTCTTCGTCGATCTGCAAGCGAGCGGCGATCACGAGCCGCAAATCCGTGAGGGTCCGTAACCAGGACTGCACGGCTTCGGCGTCCAGGCCCACGGCGTTGTTGGCGAGGCTCACGATGACGGCCCGTGCGTTTGCGAGCTTGCGTTCCACGAGGGATCGTTCCGTGAAACGGCGGTGATCGGATGCTGCATCCTCATCGTCGCGATAGGCGTCGGGAAGTAATCGAGCGAGCGCCGGATCGGAGGGCAGCGAGCCTTGACCGCCGATACCGAGTTGGGCGTAAAGCACATCGGCGGGGGCATCCGCTTGCCGCTCGGCGAGCATGTCGATGAGTTGCTCGCACAGGTTGCTGAGCACGTCGCGTTCCTTCGACGTGAATCGAGCCGTGATGAGTGCGCCCTCGACCGCGAACGGAATCACGAATCGCTCCTCGTGAGAGTGGCCCACAAGCCGAAGTCGTGCATCGCCTCGACGTGTCGCTCCATTTCTTCGCGCCCACCGGATGCCACGACCGCACGTCCCTCGTTGTGCACAAGCAGCATGAGGCGCTCGGCCTCGGAGCGCTCAAGCCCGAAGTAGCTCCGGAATACCCAGGACACGTAGTGCTGGAGGTTGACGGGATCGTTCCACACGATTGTGACCCACGGGGTGTCGGGCAGCGTCGCTTGATCGACGTCGACGCGTTCGAGCGTCTGCGGCATGCGACCCTCCCGGGAAAAAAGAAAACGGCCTGACCTCAGTCAGACCGTTTTCACTTGGGGTGACCGACGGGGCTCGAACCCGCGACATCCGGCTCCACAAGCCAGCGCTCTACCAACTGAGCTACGACCACCATGGATGCTGCCGAAGCAACCGTATAAGTGTATTACAGCCGCCGCGCGGTTAAGGTCGCGCGGCGAAACTCTCGACGATCTCGGCTGAGATGGTCTGCACGAGTTCCGTCGTCGGGCCGGGCTGGGCGACGAACGCTGCTTCGCGGTAGTACGCGAGTTCGCGGATCGACTCGAGAATGTCGGCGAGAGCGCGGTGCCCGCCCGCCTTAGTTGGTGCGTTGAAGTAGACGCGCGGAAACCAGCGGCGCGAGAGCTCTTTGATCGACGACACGTCGATCGAGCGGTAGTGCAAGTAGCCGTCGACGCGCGGCATGTACTTGGCGAGGAACGTGCGATCCGTTCCGATCGTGTTGCCCGCGAGCGGTGCGCTCTTGGGCGTCGGCACGAATCGCAGAATGTATTCGTTGACGGCGAACTCGGCATCCGCTAACGAAACTCCGTTGGGAATCTCTTCGAGCAAGCCGCTCTCTTTGTGCATGTTGAGCACGAACTCGGCCATGTTGTCGAACGCCGACTGGTCGGGTTTGATGACGATGCTGAACCCGGGGTCGACTGCAACGAGGTCGAAGTCGGTGATGACGACCGCGACCTCGACGAGCTCGTCAATCGAGACATCGAGCCCCGTCATTTCGCAGTCGATCCAGACGAGCAGGTCGGATTGTGAAGCCATAACCGAAGTCTAACCGCGGGGCACGACCGCACGTCGTCGCGAGAATCAGTACGCAGCGCTCCCGAGTCTGGTAGTACTGACTCATGACTGACAACGCCCCCCAACTTGCTCGCGGTGACGAATACATCGTCTTCTACACCGGCGGCCCCTACGACGGCCAGACCGATCGTCGAATCAGCACGGATGGCAGCTGGGACAGCGAGGTGACGGTGCTCGCTGCCGTCGACGGCAAGGAGACTCAGCTCGTCTACGGATCGCCTACGGCGCACGCAGTGGGCAACCAGGTGCAAGTGACGTATTCGTGGGATCAGCCCGACAGCGAGCCGCTCGAAGCGCTCGACGAGCGGGGCGACGCTTAGCGGCACACGCTGTGTAGACTTATGTGTGAGGTGTTACACATGGCTACCAATCTTGCTATTGATCCCGACCTTCTCAAGCACGCCCTCGAAGTGAGTGGTGAGCGAACGAAGAAGGCGACCGTAACGCTCGCGCTCGAAGAATTCATTGCCCGCCGCGAGCAGGCCAAACTCCTTGATCTCATGGGCGAGCTCGAGTGGGACGAAACGTACGACTACAAGTCCGAGCGCTCTCGCGCATGACTTTGCTCGTTGACACGAGCGTATGGTCGCTCGCGTTCCGTCGCGACACTCCGCAAAACGTGCCCGAGGTAGTTGAACTACGCCGCGCACTAGGCGGCGCAGACATCGTCGTGACGACGGGCCTGATCTTGCAGGAGCTGTTGCAGGGTTTCGTGCCCGCTCGTGCCCGGGCGCAGATCATTGACCGCTTCGCCCACGTTCCCCTTCTGCAACCAGATCGCGCTGACCACATCGACGCGGCGGACTTGCGCAACACATGCCGGAAAGCCGGTGTGCAGCTTGGCACCATCGACGCCCTGCTCGCTCAGCTATGCGTGCGATACGGCCACACGCTGCTGACGACGGATCGAGACTTCGAGCATGCAGCCCCTCACATTGGTATTCGAATCTGGAAACCCTGAGTGTGGGCAATCGGTTGTGCGTCTCGGGTGTGGCGGGCGTCTACGGGCGGAGACGCATAACCAATTGCCCAACCCCGAGCAATCACGGCAGCGGGGGCTATCCTTAAACCACGCCCCCGTAGCTCAGCGGATAGAGCAGAAGCTTTCTAATCTTTTGGTCGCAGGTTCAATTCCTGCCGGGGGCACCGTGTGGATCAACCACCCTGCAGAACGTCGGCCGGCTGCTGCGCAGCCCACTCGCGCTGCTTGACCAGTAGCTCGTTCTCGGGGATCGTCTCGTCGTACTTCCATGCGGCGAGGTCTTGCGCGAAGAGCTTCTTGGCGCGGCTCGGCTTGGCTTGCCAACCGATGAGCCCGGCCTGGAGATCGGCGAGATCCTGCTCGGCTTGAAATCCGTAGTTTGCCGAGTTGCGTTTCATCGACGCGAGGTAGTGGGCGGCCCAGTCCGCAGCCAGTCCGGAACCCGAAACGGGCAGCAAGCGCACGCGAACCTCGGCCTCGCTCGCTTGATGCTCAACGTGTTCTTTTTCTTGCGCGCTCAGCGTGCTCCATTCGGCAGCCTTGCGTCCAGATGCGATGAGCGCCGCTACGGCTGCAGACTTCGCAAGTCGATCTTGGTGTGCGATGAACCGCTTCAGTGAACTGCGCGTGATCAATCCGGCGATGATGCCCGCTGCGAGGATCGCGACGAAAGGCAAGATCACGGCAGTGACGATGGCCCAGCCCTCATCGGACGAGAACCACGTGACAATGTCATTCCACCACTCCAGTAACATGCAGGCACTGTAACCCCACCAGTCACAAACGACTGGTACCGACAGGCCGAGCCGTCAAACTGCTAGAAGCGGAAACAGTCCATCGCGTCATCCACGCTCCAGAATTCGCCGACCGGCAGAAAGCGGCGCTGGCGCTGG
>JANOOQ010000093.1:0-4085 GCA_031421515.1 Leifsonia sp. | reverse complement strand
CGGGCGGCACGGGCAGCATTCACCTCACCGACCCCGAGAACATGCTCACGACGGGCATCGAAGTGACCGTCAAGCCCGCGGGAAAGAAGATCGAGCGCCTCTCGCTCCTGAGCGGTGGCGAGCGATCTCTCGCAGCGGTCGCATTACTTATCGCAATCTTCAAGGCGCGACCGAGTCCGTTTTACATCATGGACGAAGTCGAGGCCGCACTCGATGATGCCAACCTCGGCCGCCTCTTGACGATCTTCGAGGACTTGCGCCGCACATCCCAACTCATCGTCATCACTCACCAAAAACGCACGATGGAGATCGCAGATGCCCTTTACGGCGTCTCGATGCGCGCCGACGGCATCAGCGCGGTGGTCGGTCAACGCGTGGGCGACCGGGCTAGCGTGAACTCATGACACCGTCGTGGAGCCTCTCGAGCGCGCTCAAGGGAATGTTCGCCCGCGCGACGATCGACGACGAGACGTGGCAAGACCTTGAAGACGCGCTCATTTCCGCAGACTTCGGTCCCGACATTACCGATTCGGTAATCGACGAACTTCGAGCAGGTGTTGCGAAGTTCAAGACGACCGATCCAGTCGATTTGAAGCGGATGCTCCGCGAAACCCTCGAGGAGCGGCTCGCCCGCCTCGACCCGACGCTGCACCTCAGTGCTCGCCCCGCCGTGGTTCTCGTGGTTGGCGTCAATGGTGTCGGAAAAACCACGACGATCGGCAAGTTCGCGAAGTTTCTCACGGGCTACGGCCGCTCGGTCGTCGTGGGAGCCGCAGACACGTTTAGGGCCGCGGCCGTCGAGCAACTCGCCACGTGGGCCGAGCGCGGGGGAGCCGAGATCGTTCGCCCCCAGCAGGCCGGTCAAGACCCCGCATCCGTCGCGTTCCAAACCGTCGAGCGCGCCGAGCGCGAGGGTATCGAGATCGTGCTCATCGACACCGCGGGTCGACTCCAGACCAAGAGCGGCCTCATGGACGAGCTCGGCAAGATTCGCCGCGTGCTCGAGAAGCAAGTCGAGATTGCCGAAGTGCTGCTCGTGCTCGATGCGACGACGGGTCAGAATGGGCTCGCTCAAGCAGAGGCATTCATCCAGCACGCGGGCGTCACGGGCCTCGTGCTCACTAAGCTCGACGGCTCGGCGAAGGGCGGATTCGTGCTCGCGGTTCAAGAGAAAACGGGCATCCCGATCAAGCTCGTCGGTCAAGGCGAAGGAATCGGCGACCTCACGGGCTTTACGCCTCACGTATTCGTGCAAGGGCTGGTCGGCTAGGCAGAACCCTCGAATTCGGCCGGGCGTGGGAATAGGATCAGCGCAACAGGCACCACCGATTCTGCCACCAAGGGAGTTGCGTTGAGCGAGATCTTGAGCAAGCGTCGACCGTGGGCCACGGGAATCATTGCGGTCGCGGCTCTGTTGATCGCATCCGTCGGTTTCGCGTGGGTTGGTTTCGCGAATGCCGAGCAGCAGGAGATCGCGGGCGGAGTGATCGGACTCGTCGCGATTCTCGCTGCAGGGCTCGCACTTGCCGGCGCCGTTGTGTGCGCCGTCGCGTTCTTCTCACCGAGCGAACGGCGGCCGCGACGGCTCGCGGCAGCGTCGCTCGTGCTCTCGATTGCCGCGTGGCTCGTCTTCTGGTATCTCGCGACGTGGATCGTTCCGTTGCTTGAGTTCGCGATGCCGCCGACCTCGAGTGCCATGACTCAGTTTCTTGGCTTCGGACTCATCGGGGTGGGTGTAGCCCTCGGCGCAACCGTGCTCGCAATCGTCGCTCTTGTGCGACGGTGGGGCCGGGTGGTGCCCATCCTCACTCTGTGCGTCGCGCTGCTGCCACCCCTGTTCGTCGTGCTTAGTATGACTTTGCTCGCTCCACTACTGGGCTCGACTCCCGTCGGCTACTAACGCACCACAACTCAATCGAAGAGGACGAACTATGCCTACATCCCGTGGAGTGGTTCCACTAATCGCAGCAATCGTGGGTGCGAGCCTCATGGCTTGGGGCTTTGTCTCGGGCATTTCTGCAGCGCTTGACGGAAGCGGCAACGGAGCCGGTTTGTGGGTAGGCGTCTTTTTGCTGGGTGCAGCGCTTGTCTTGGCAGCACTCATTATTGCCATCGTTCGCCTCGTCAAGGGTGGTTCTAAGGCACTCGCGTGGGTGACGATCGTGATCGCTTTGCTTCCGATCGTGGGCGTCGTTGCGCTCGCGATTCAGGCTCGCGGGTAGTGAATCTCGTAGCCCTCGCGAGCGCCTTCTCTGCGGCGCTCGCAAACGTCACTGCGGGTGCGGGGTCGCGCAGAGTGCACCCGAGCGTCGTGTTGCTCATCTCGAGTCCTGTGTCTCTCGTGTGTATCGTGATCGCGATCTTCTTTGTCGGCGGAGAGCCAACGGTGAGCTCGATCTGGTGGGGACTCGTCGCGGGAGTCGCATCGGGCCTCGGTCTGTCGCTTGCCTTTGTGGCTCTAGGCCGGGGACCCATCGGAGCCGTCACGGCGGCGATCGCGGCAACAAACACAATGGTGCTCACGGTCGCGGGATTTTTCTTCGGTGAAGCCGTAACGCCAGCGCGACTCGGCGCGCTCGCTTTGTGCCTCGCGGCCATCGGCTTCGTCACATACACCCCTGGTCAATCGCTCCGCGGCAACCTCGGGGGCCCCGCGCTTGGTGTCATCGTCGGCGCCCTCTTCGGAGCGTTTGGCCTCGCGATCTCGCGCGTCGACGAGAGCGAGGGCTTGTGGCCGTTGCTTCCCGCGCGCATTGTCGTTGTGCTCATCGCAATCACGATCGCAGCAATCGTGCGTGCTCGGCGACCCGCCGCAATCGTCGGCGTCCCGATCATTACGTCGACCGTTGCGCTTGCGGTGCTCGCGGGAATCTTCGACATCGCGACGAACGTCACGCTCGTGATCGCTCTTCGCATCAGTGACTTCACGACAGTCGGCCTCAACACGTCAGTAAGTCCGGTTTTCGCCGCGATCATCAGTGCCGTCTTCTTGGGCGAACGCATGCGGCGCCTTCAACTCATCGGGCTCGTGCTTGCCGTCGCGGGCTCGGTGCTGATCGCGCTGACTTAGCTTGCGTCCTTGTGTTTTGCGCTCAGTTCGACATAATGCATTGCATTCGAGTGGATGCCCGCCCGCTCGTCAGCCGTCAGCTCCCGCCGCACTTTCGCGGGTACCCCAGCAACGAGTGACCCCGGCGGCACGATCGTGCCTTCGAGCACGACCGCGCCCGCCGCGACGAGCGATTCAGCACCGATGACCGCTCGATTGAGCACCGTCGCACCCATGCCGATAAGGCAATCGTCTTCGACCGTGCAGCCGTGCAAAATTGCGCCGTGCCCCACGCTCACTCGCGCACCGACGGTCGCGGGCGTGCCGGCGTCGCAATGCATCGTGACGTTGTCTTGCAGATTCGTGTCGTCGCCGATCGAGATTGAGTCGACGTCGCCGCGCAAGACTGCCCCGTAGAAGATGCTCGCGCGCTCGCCGAGAGTGACGGCACCCACGAGCGTCGCGTTGGGCGCGACCCAGGCAGAAGCGGGCACCGAGGGCGTGACACCTCCGAACGGCACGACAAGAGCCACAGCTAGAGCCCCTTCACGGCAGTGAGCACCTTCGTGAGTGAGTCCTTCGCATCGCCGAACAAGAGCGTTGTGCGCGGGTCGAAGAGCAACTCGTTCTCGATTCCCGCAAAGCCCGGGCGCATCGATCGCTTGAGGAAGATGACTTGGCGCGCTTCGCCGACGTTGAGAATGGGCATCCCGTAGATGGGCGAACCAGGGTTCGACTTTGCCGCCGGGTTAACGACGTCGTTGGCGCCCACGACGAGAGCGACGTCGGTGTTCTTGAACTGCGGGTTCACTTCGTCCATCTCTTGCAGGGCTTCGTACGGAACGTTGGCCTCGGCGAGGAGCACATTCATGTGTCCGGGCATCCGCCCAGCAACCGGATGGATGCCGAAGACCACCTCGATGCCCTTTGCCTCGAGTGAGGTCGCTAGTTCGGCGAGAGTGTGTTGCCCTTGTGCGACCGCGAGTCCGTAGCCCGGCACGATCACGACCCGTTGCGCATAGCCGAGCGAGATGGC
>JANOOQ010000092.1:0-2450 GCA_031421515.1 Leifsonia sp. | reverse complement strand
GCCCACCGCGGCAGACGACGCCTAACCCGCGCTGCCGCGCTTGCCCGCCCCGGTAGGGTCGAGTAGTGCGCATCGACATCGTCACGATCTTCCCCGAGTTCTTCGGGGTGCTCGACGTATCGCTGCTCGGCAAGGCGCGCGAGCGGGGTCTCATCGAGGTGGGCGTGCACGATTTGCGCGACTTCACGCACGACAGACACCGCACCGTGGATGACACACCCTACGGCGGGGGAGCGGGAATGGTCATGCGGCCGGAGCCGTGGGGTGACGCGCTCGACGCAACCATCCAGGACAACTCGGTCGTCGTGTTTCCCTCGCCCGCGGGCGAGCGATTCACTCAAGCCACGGCTCGTGAACTGTCGAGCGAGAAGAACATCGTGTTCGCGTGCGGCCGATACGAAGGAATCGATCAGCGGGTCGTCGAGTTCGCGGCAACTCGAGCGCGAGTGCGCGAAATCAGTCTCGGCGACTACGTGCTCAACGGCGGCGAGGTCGCCGTTATGGCGATGATCGAAGCGATCGGTCGCCTCGTGCCCGGCGTCATCGGCAATCCCGAGAGCCTCGCGCAAGAGAGCCACGAGGGTGGGCTGCTCGAGTACCCGAGTTACACGAAGCCCGCCGAATGGCGCGGATTAGCGGTGCCTCCCGTGCTGTTGAGTGGCAATCATGCCGTGATAGCCGCGTGGCGGCTCGATCAACAAGTCGAGCGCACGAAGCGCGTGCGGCCCGACTTGCTTGAGGGTTAGCGTCGAACTTTTTTCTATGAGAGAATTGCCTGTTCGCATCCGGTGCTGCTACAGGGGTTCCCGGTCTCATGCATGAACACCTTCCATCTTCTGAAGTACTTATCAGCGCGTTCGACCTGTGGCGGGCGCAGAGAGTGAACAACAATGCATATCCTCGACGAAGTAGATGCAGCATCCCTCAAAGACAACATTCCCGACTTCCGTGCAGGCGACAACGTCAAGGTGCACGTGAACATTATTGAAGGCACGCGCGCGCGTATTCAGGTGTTCCAGGGAGTCGTCATCGGCCGTTCCGGCGAGGGCGTTCGCGAGACCTTCTGTGTTCGTAAGGTGAGCTTCCAGGTCGGCGTCGAGCGCACGTTCCCGGTTCACTCCCCGATCATCGATCACATCGAGATCGTCACGCGCGGCGACGTGCGTCGCGCCAAGCTCTACTACTTGCGTGCGCTTCGCGGCAAGAAGGCGAAGATCAAAGAGAAGCGCGACTTCTAAGCAGTCAAACGGGCCGGTGCGTAAAGCGCCGGCCCGTTTTGCTTGCGCCCTAGCTGGTCGAATTCGCCAATTGGGTCCATGACTTTGCCCGCGAAGCATGGGCAGAATCGGCGAACTCGACTCGACAGCGAGGTAGCGGATGCCCCGCCGGCGCCACTGGTTGCAACTGACACTCGGGCTCACGAAGAGGGCACCGGGTCAGCGATGATGCCTCGGAAGCCGCCTGGAGTTCCGTCGTCGGGCACCGAGTAGGTGTGCCGTATCGCGCGCGAACGCCGGGGCTCAGCACATCGCGCGCTCAAGCAGACGATCAGGTGAACGCCTCGTGTTTCAGTTTCATACTGAAAATAACTAGAGGATTCATGGCACTTTCAACTCTCCACGAGCTCACATCCGACGGCGTCTCACTCGTCATCGACACCAGTCGCGGCACGCCCGAGATCGTTCATTGGGGTGCTCCACTCGGCGAGGCGAGCGACCTACTCGCCGCGACTCTCGACGGCGTTCCGCAATCGGGGCTCGACGAACTTTACGCAGCGGGCTTTTGGCGTGAACACTCGCGCGGGTTCCTCGGTCGGCCCGCAATCCAGGGCCATCGCGCTGGACTGGACTGGACACCCCGCTTCGAGATCGCCGATATCGAGCACGGTCCGAACATTGTCGCCGTGACATCCATCGACGACAACGCTCGATTGGTCGCTCGCGTTCGGTTCGAGCTCACGCAAGCGGGAGTGCTTCTCGTCTCCGCTTCGCTGACCAACGCAGGCACCGACATCTACGAACTCGCCGAATTTACAACGTGGATGCCCGTTCCAGATCACGCCGTCGAAAGCATCGACTATTCCGGGCGATGGCTCAAAGAGCGCCAACCGCAGCGTCGAGCAATCCAAGACGGATGTTGGCTCCGCGAGGAACGCGAAGGCCGAACGGGTCACGGCGCGACTATCGTGCAGCTCGCGATGACGGCGGGCGCCGACTACCAACACGGCTCGGTGTGGGCGCTCGGCCTTCAGTGGAGCGGCAATTCGCGCTACGCGATTGAGCGCCTCGCGACTGGCTACACGGCGATGGGCGCGGGCGAGTTGTCGCTCCCCGGCGAGATTCGACTTGAACCAGGCGAAACCTACGATGCACCAACGGTCGCCGCGGTGTATTCCGCGCGCGGCATCGACGGCGTGAGCGACCGCTACTTCCGGTGGATTCGCAGTCGCG
>JANOOQ010000091.1:0-7780 GCA_031421515.1 Leifsonia sp. | reverse complement strand
CGTTGTCAAGCGCGCGTCTAAGGGCATGCTCAAGGCGCGCTTCGGCCGCGTAGTCCTCGTGTCCAGCGTCGTTGGCCTCCTAGGCTCGGCGGGCCAAGTGAACTACAGCGCATCGAAGAGCGGCTTGATCGGCCTCGCGCGCTCACTCACTCGTGAACTTGGCGGTCGCGGAATCACTGCGAACGACGTCGCTCCCGGGGTCATCGAGACCGACATGACGGCCGAGCTCAGCCCCGAGCAGCAAGAGGCATACCTTAAGCAGATTCCCGCGGGCCGTTTTGCCGCGCCGACCGAGGTCGCGAAGGTCATCGCGTGGTTAGCGAGCGACGACGCGGGCTATATCTCGGGAGCGGTCATCCCCGTCGACGGTGGGCTAGGGATGGGCCACTAGCCCAACTCGGTCTCTAGCCGCGCAAGCCCAGGAGTGGGAGCACTTGCGAGAGATCACGCGCGTCGATGAGAACACCCGCAAGATCCCGAACGGGCGCCTTTGCATCGAAACCGACCGCGAGTCCCGCGATCGCCATCATGGGCAAGTCATTGGCGCCGTCTCCGACGGCAACCGTCTGCGAGAGCGGCACGTCACAATCGGCGGCCCACTCTCTAAGAGTCGAGGCTTTTGCTTCGGCGTGGATGATGGGTCCCGTGAGCCCGCCCGTGAGCATTCCGTTGAGAACCTCGAGTCGGTTCGCGCGCCAGTAGTCGAGACCCAATTCTTTAGCGAGCGGATCGAGCACTTCGTGGAACCCACCAGACACGACCGCGACTCGACCCCGCGCCTTCTTGACCTGCGCAATTAGCTCGGGGACGCCCGCAGTCACGGTGATTTCGGCGCGCACAGTCTCAAAGATGGACTCGGGCAAGCCAGCGAGGGTGGCGACGCGCGCTCGCAAACTCTCTTCGAAGTCGATCTCGCCATTCATTGCGCGGGAGGTGATGAGCTCAACCTCCGCGAGGGCGCCGGCGTGGGCTGCGAGAAGCTCAATGACTTCGTTCTCGATGAGGGTCGAATCGACGTCGAGAATCACCAGGAAGCGGACCATGCGCCGGGTTGAGCCTTCCGCTAGCTGACGACGACGCCCTTGCCGACGACGGTGATTCCCGTATCGGTGACCGTGAACCCGCGAGCACGATCGGCGTCGTGATCGACTCCAACCGACGCGCCGGCCTCAACCACGACATCTTTGTCAAGAATAGCCTTGCGAACGACGGCGTTTGGCTGGACGCGTACGCGCTCGAACACGACCGAGTCGACGACCATCGCGCCCGATTCGACGGTTGTCCACGGACCCAAGACGCTGCGCTCGATGTGGGCGCCCGACAAGAGCGAGCCGAGAGACACGATCGAGTCGATCATCGTTCCGAGGTAGCCACGAGCATCCCGCACAAACTTGGCGGGAGGCGAGTTGAGTTGTTGGCTAAAAATGGGCCACTCGCGGTTGTACAAGTTGAAGATGGGCAGAGCCGAAATCAGGTCTTGGTGGGCGTCGTAGAAGGACTCAATCGTTCCCACGTCGCGCCAGTAGAAACGGTCACGGTCGGTCGATCCAGGCACTTGGTTGCGGTTGAGGTCGTACACGCCGGCCAGGCCCCGAGAGACGAAGTCGGGAACGATGTCGCCGCCCATGTCGTGATTCGAGTCCGACCTCTCGCCATCGCGAATTACCGCGTCGATGAGCACATCGGCATCGAAAATGTAGTTGCCCATGGAAGCGAGCACTTCGCCAGGGGAGTCGGCGAGTCCAACCGGGTTGTCGGGCTTCTCGAGGAACGCCGCGATGCGAGTAGGGTCTTCGGCTTCGACTTCAATGACGCCGAACTGATCGGCGAGCGCGATCGGCTGCCGAATCGCGGCGACGGTGAGCCCGAGTCCAGACTCGATGTGTGCTTCGATCATTTGGCTGAAATCCATGCGATAGACGTGGTCGGCTCCGACGACGACGACGATGTCGGGCTTCTCGTCGCGGAGCAGGTTGAGGCTCTGCAAGATCGCGTCCGCAGAGCCGCTGAACCAACGTTTTCCGAGCCGTTGTTGAGCGGGAACGGATGCGACGTAGGCATCGAGGAGACCCGAGAGCCGCCACGTTTGCGACACGTGCCGGTCGAGGCTGTGCGACTTGTATTGCGTCAACACGACGATCTGGCGAAGCCCCGAATTGATCAGATTGCTGAGCGCGAAGTCGATCAATCGGTAGCCACCGCCGAACGGAACGGCGGGTTTTGCGCGATCGGCCGTGAGCGGCATCAAGCGCTTCCCCTCGCCACCCGCGAGCACAATTCCGAAGATCTTCTTTGTCGACATAGTGCAACAGTAGGGGAGCGCGTGAGCACGTACCACCGCCTCTGTGCAGTAGCGTCTTGGCATGCGAGTAGACGTCATCAGCCGTGAGTATCCACCGGAGGTTTACGGAGGCGCGGGCGTGCACGTCGCGGAGCTCGTGCGAGCTCTTCGACCACATCTCGACGTGGTCGTGCGGTGCTTCGGAAACCAACGCGACGAAGCGGGAGTGCACTCCTATCTCGTGCCGCCCGAGCTCACTTCGGCCAACCCGACGCTTGCGACGCTAGGCGTCGATCTTCAGATCGCCCAGGACGTTTCGGGCGCGGATCTCGTGCATTCGCACACGTGGTACGCGAACGCGGCCGGTCATCTCGCGAGTCTCCTGCACGGAATCCCGCACGTCGTCACGGCCCACAGCCTCGAACCGCTCCGGCCCTGGAAGGCAGAACAGCTCGGCGGCGGCTACCGAGTGTCGAGCTGGATCGAGAGCATGTCGTTCAGTTCGGCGGCCGCGATCATCGCCGTGAGCGATGGCATGCGCCGCGACATCCTGCGATCGTATCCGTGGCTTGATGAAGAGCGTGTCTCTGTCGTGCACAACGGAATCGACCTCGAACAGTGGACGACCGTCGACGAGCCAGAACTCGTGCGCAGCTTCGGCATCGACCCCGATCGTCCCTCGGTCGTCTTCGTCGGTCGGATCACGCGCCAAAAGGGACTCCCATACCTCTTGCGTGCTGCAGCGATGCTTCCAGCGGATGTTCAGCTCATCTTGTGCGCTGGTGCGCCAGACACCCCCGAAATTCTCGCGGAGGTTCAAGCGGGCGTCGCCGAACTCCAAAAGGAGCGATCGGGCGTCGTGTGGCTCGACCGCTTGCTCAGCAAGCACGAACTCTCAGCGATTCTCAGTTCGGCTACGACGTTCGTCTGCCCGTCAGTTTACGAACCTCTCGGCATCGTCAATCTCGAAGCTATGGCGTGCTCAGCGCCCGTGGTCGGCACTGCGACGGGCGGTATTCCCGAGGTCGTCGACGACGGAGTAACGGGTCGCCTCGTGCCGATCGAGCAAGTTCAAGACGGAACGGGAACCCCGATAGACCCCGACAAGTTTGTCGCCGACCTCGCGCGCATCCTCACCGAGGTAGTGAGTGACCCCACAGCCGCGCGCAAGATGGGTAAGGCGGGCCGGCTCCGCGCCGAACGCGAGTTCAGTTGGGACACGATCGCGGCTCGCACGAACGAGATCTATCGCAGCCTCACTTAGACTTTTACATCATGTCTCGAGTTCTCGATTTTTCTGATGTCTCAGTTGTGCGCGACCGTAACACTATCCTTTCTGGAATCACGTGGGCAGTCGATTCCGCAGAGCGCTGGGTCATTCTCGGCCCCAACGGAGCAGGAAAGACGACCCTCCTGCAGCTCGCCGCCGCGCAAATTCATCCGACCTCGGGTACCGTACGCGTGCTCGACGACACACTCGGTTCGACCGACGTGTGTGAGCTTCGACCGCGCATTGGCTTCGCGTCGACCGCTCTCGCACGCAAGGTACCGCGCGACGAGAAGGTGCTTGATGTCGTGTTGACGGCTGCGTATTCCGTCACGGGACGTTGGAACGAGAGTTACGACGAGGTCGACTCACGTCGCGCGCAACGAGTGCTTGGCGAGTGGAAGCTCAGCGACCTCGAAGACCGTCGATTTGGTGACTTGAGTGATGGCGAGCAAAAGCGAGTGCAAATCGCCCGATCGGTCATGACCGACCCAGAACTGCTGCTTCTCGACGAACCCGCGGCAAGTCTCGACCTTGGTGCGCGCGAAGAGCTCCTGCAATTGCTCAGCGGGTACGCGAGCGCGAAGGCCGCACCCGCGATC
Organism: Leifsonia sp.; assembly: GCA_031421515.1. Taxonomy (GTDB): domain Bacteria; phylum Actinomycetota; class Actinomycetes; order Actinomycetales; family Microbacteriaceae; genus Rhodoglobus. Next base: position 3,630 of record JANOOQ010000091.1, on the reverse strand, counting down.
GTCATGGTCACTCACCACGTTGAGGAGATTCCCGTTGGCTTCACGCACGCGCTTCTGCTCGCAAATGGCGCGATTGAGTCATCCGGCCGCATCGACGAAGTCGTTACGGCCAAGAACTTGAGCGCCGCGTTCGGACTGACACTTGGCGTCACGAACGACGGCGGCCGGTTCACAGCACGGGCTGCGTGATCTGGTAGTCTTGTGAGTCGGCCCAGAAGCCCCCTCATTCTCTAAATTGCAAGGAATCGCCATGAAGTCAGACATCCACCCCACATACGCAGCTGTCGTATTCCGCGACCTCGCGTCAGGTGCGACCTTCCTCACGCGTTCAACCGTGTCGAGTGACAAGACGATCGAGTGGGAAGACGGCACGACGTACCCCGTCATCGATGTTGAAATCTCTTCCGAATCGCACCCGTTCTACACGGGCAAGCAGCGCATCATGGACTCCGCGGGCCGCGTCGAGAAGTTCAACTCGCGCTACGCAGGCTTCGGCACCAAGGCAGAGTCCAAGCCAGCTAAGTAGTTCTTGCGGTCGAGTCGGCCGCTCTAGAACATAGCCGAGCGACGCTCGGCCCACAGGGGCAGAATCGTGTCTCTCGTCAGAGGGGCGAGTTCGACGTTCGGAGCATCCGTTCCGTCGATCCAGAGCAATTCTTCGATCTCACCGGCCGCGCTTACGTCGGTCGAAATCGATAGCGCGAATACCTCAGCGCGCACGACCGTGTTCGGCTCGTTTGCCGCGACCGCGCGAAAACTTCCGATGTACTCGGTCTTGTCGAGATCCAGGTCGAGGCCGATCTCTTCCTTGAGTTCGCGCGAGAGCGCGTCCAAGGCACTCTCGCCCGTTTCGATCTTGCCGCCGGCTTGCATAAACGCCGTCGTACCACGCTTGCGCACTAAGAGAGTGCGCCCCGCGGCATCCGTGATGATTCCCGCAGTCACGCGAAGCACGGTAGGGCGCTTCGGGGGAGTCGGTGGAGGAGCGGCCGCCGTGAGGGGGCTCGACGCAGCAAAAGCCGTCACGGGCACGCGTGCGAGACTCTCGAGCGACAGCGTTCCCGGCGCGTAGATGTCGATCACGGGAACCGTGAGGCTCGGTCGTGGTCTCGGTCGCGGAATCGGAATGGTGTCGATGAAGAGCGAAGGATCGTCGATGGGCCGCACGGGCCAATCGTGATCCGCGACAAACGTTTCGTCGCCCTTGACCTTGCGGATGTAGTCCTGAAAGCTCGACGCTTGCTCGGCGTACCAGAACTCCTGATTCCCGTGAAGCTCGGTGAGCGAGATGCCCAGTTCGTCGGGATACGCTGCGGCAAGAGCGAGTGCAACCCGACCCGCGGCGATCGCATCCGCTCCTGCGTCGTGAGCGTCGTCGAGTACTACTCCGTAACGCTCGGCCGCGGCCGTGAGCGTGCGCTTGCCCTTGCGAAACCGGTCGAGCGCCTTGTCGATTACGAGCGGGTCGATGATGGGCGCTGGGTTGTCCAGGGGCGCAACTCGATGACGGCGGCACTCACGGTCGAGCAGGGAAAAGTCGTAGGGGGCGTTGTACGCGACGACGGGCATCCCGAGCGCAAAAAGCGCGCGAAGAGTCTGCGCGATCTCGGCCGTGACGGCCGCGGCTGATCGGCCGTTTGCTTGCGCCATTTCTGTCGTGATTCCGTGAACCGCAGCGGCGCCCTCGGGGATGGCGATTCCGGGGTCCGCGAGCCAATCCCAGCGCGCAACGACGTCACCGGTCTCGTTCAGAATCGCGACGCAGGCCGAGACGATTCGACTCGAATCGACATTGACGCCCGTCGTTTCGAGGTCGAAGACGCCGATCCGGCCCCAGATGTTCATGAACTCAGGCTAAGGGTGCTTACCGACACCGCGGGTGATTAGTTAGTGCGCGTCACCGAGGCGGAGCCAATAGAAGCTCTGCGAGCCGAGGGTCAATGTCACAGTGCCGTCATCGCAAATCGACGGAAATTGGCTTCCGCCAAAGACGTCGAGGGCACTCGAACCCGCGTAGCCGACTACCGAAATGTCTACCGCAACGGGAGTGTGAGCGAAGCTAAACACGCACAGGATGTTCTCGGGTGCGTCGCCGAATTGACTTTCTCCACCTGAGTACTCGCGCACGAACGCGAGCACGGATTCGTGATTGGTCTCGACGATCCGAAGCGACCCAAGCCCGAACACGGGGTGTGCCTTGCGAACTGCGAGCGTGTTTCGAACCCAATTCAAGAGGGACTTTGACTGTGCGAGTTGGGACTCAACATTGATCTGGCTGTAGTTGTAGACGAGCGATTGCACGACCGGCAGAAAGAGTTTTCCCGGGTCGGCGCTCGAGAAGCCGGCGTTGCGGTCGGGGCTCCACTGCATGGGCGTGCGGCTTGCATCCCGGTCGGGCAACCAGATGTTGTCGCCCATGCCGATCTCGTCGCCGTAATACAAGAACGGACTTCCCTCGAGCGAGAAGAGCAGAGCGTGCGCCAGCTCGAGCTCCGCACGGGAATTGTCGAGGAGTGGTGCCAAGCGGCGACGGATGCCGACGTTTGCGCGCATCCGCGGGTCGTATGCGTACCAGCCGTACATCGCTTGGCGATACTCCTCGTCGACCATTTCGAGAGTGAGCTCGTCGTGGTTTCGCAAGAAAACACCCCACGCTGCTCCGTGAGGAACATCCGTCGTCTCGCCGAGAACACGTACGAGCTCGGTCGCGTTTTGCGAGCGCAGCGAGTAGAAGATTCGAGGCATGACGGGAAAGTTGAACGCCATGTGGCACTCGGGTTCGGCCTCGGTGCCGAAGTACTCGACGACTTCGTGCGGCCACTGATTCGCCTCGGCAATGAGCATCCGGCCCGGGAATTCCTTGTCGACGACCGCGCGAATCTCCTTGATAAATTCGTGCGTCTTGGGCTCGCCTTCGCCCGTGCCGCCGTCGGATTCGAACAAGTAGGGAATCGCATCGAGGCGAATTCCGTCGACGCCGAGCGCAAGCCAGTGACGGATTACGTCGAGCGTTGCTTGGCGAACCGCCGGGTTCTCGAAGTTCAAGTCGGGCTGGTGCGAGAAAAAGCGGTGGAAATAGAACTGACGGCGCTCGGCGTCGAAAGTCCAGTTGGAGTCTTCCGTGTCAACGAAGATGATGCGGATGTCTTGGTACTTGTCGTCGGTGTCGTTCCACACGTAGAAATCGCCATAAGGCCCCTCGCGGTCAGTCCGTGATTGCTTGAACCACTCGTGCTGGTCCGACGTGTGGTTGAGCGGGTAGTCGATCACGATGCGCATGTTGCGCTCGTGCGCCTTCGTCACGAGCTCCTTGAATTCGTCGATCGTTCCGAACTCGGGCAACACCGTCGTGAAGTCCGCAACGTCGTAGCCGCCGTCGCGAAGCGGCGAATCGTAGAACGGGGGGATCCACAGCGCGTCGACGCCGAGCCACTGCAAGTAGTCAAGCTTGCCGATGAGGCCAGCGAGATCGCCCGAACCATCACCGTTGCTGTCGTGATACGACCGCACCATGACCTCGTAAAACACGGCAGAACATGCCCATTTGCGGCGCGCCCACTTAGTCTTATCATTGAGTCTGGGGGAGTGCCGATGGAAGTCGCACCGCGTGGAAATACACAAGCGATGTTG
>JANOOQ010000090.1:0-3679 GCA_031421515.1 Leifsonia sp. | reverse complement strand
ACCGCCACCTTCGACAACTGCCTCGAACTCATGACGATGGCTGCCGCGACCATGCCGAGCACGAGCACGCCCGCGGTCCACGCGAGGCCCGAGTAACCGACGAGCGCGAGTACGACACCCGCTGACGCGCCGCCGATCGCTCCCGACAGGCTCATGATCGAGTCGGTGCGCCCTTGCACGACGAGCCGCTTGTCGCCCGTGACGAGGTCGGAGACGAGTGCCGAGCCCGCGACGGTCGCGGCGCTCCAGCCGGTGCCGAGCAACGCGAGTGCAACTGTCACGGCCACCATGTCGAGGGGAGCGACTCCGATGATGATGACGGATGCCGCGAGCATCCCGTGTCCCGAGTAGATGACGGGAAGCCGGCCCCACCGGTCGCTCGCCCACCCGAAGACGGGCGAGAGCGCGAACATACCGGCAACGTGAAGGCTAATCGTGATGCCGACAAACGAGAGCGTCGCGCCGTGCGACACGAGATGCACGGGAGTCATCGACATGACCGACACCATGACGGCGTGACTCACAGCGATCGTTGCGATTGCGAACGTGAGTGCCCGCTGGTTCTTGATGATCCCCGGGTCGTTCACTGTGACGCCGTCGACCGTGGTCGAGCGCCCAAGAGACAGCGGGTCGGGGCGCAACGCAACGAAATAGAGCAGCGCCGCGAGCAGCTGCGCCGCGATCGCGATCACGAACGATCCCGTGTGTTGCGGGAGGCCCCACGCATCCTGAATGAGTTCCCCAGGGCCGAAGAGGTTCGGGCCGACAACCGCACCGATCGTGGTCGACCACACCACGAGGGACAGGTCGCGCCCGCGTCGTTCTGGGGCCGCGGCATCCGTCGCGGCGAAGCGCGCTTGGAGGCCTACTGCCGTGCCGACACCGAGAAACGCAAACCCGACGAGAAGAAGGGGAAAGAGCACGAGGCCCGTTGCAATGACGGTCGTGATCGAACCAACGGCCGCGATTGTCGCGCCGAGTGCGAGAGCGGGGCGACGCCCGAATCGCTGAGCGAGGCGCGCCAACGGGATCGCGGCAATGGCCGCGCCGAGCGTGCTCGCGGTCGCTGCCGCTCCCGAAAACGCGGCCCCCGCGATTTCGTTTGCGATGATCGCACCGATCGCGAGCGTCGCACCTTGACCGAGCCCTGCGAGCACTTGACCCGCGACGAGAACACCGACGGTCCTGGCTTGAATCGAGGAATCGCGCACCGCCCTAGTCTGGACTATCGTGTCCACATTCCGCTCGGTTGAAGCGCTCGCTGCTCACATCGCCGCGCTGCCCGTGACTCCGCGAGCACGACTCGTTGGAATCACGGGGCCGCCAGGCGTGGGCAAGTCGACGATCGCCGCCGAGCTCGTCGCGCGCCTCGGCGCGGCGGTCCTCTTGCCGATGGACGGCTACCACTACTCGCAAGCGCACCTCGTTGCGCTTGGGCGCCGTGAGCGGATGGGCGCGCCCGACACATTCGACGTCGAGAGCTTTCTCGGCACCCTGCGCGAGTTGTGTGTTTCCCGTGAAACGGTGTTCGCGCCCGGCTTCGATCGCGAGATCGAAGAGGCCGTACCGGCTGCCATCGCCCTCCAACCCGAGCTGCCGACGATAGTCGTCGAAGGCAATTACCTGCTGCTCGACTCAGGGTTGTGGGGCGAAGTCGCGCCGCTGCTCGACGAGACCGTCTTCGTCGACCTCGATGACGGCATCCGTCAGTCCAGACTCATTGAGCGACACGTGCGCTTCGGCAAGAGTGACGCGGAGGCCCGTGCGTGGGCTCTCGGCCCCGACGAGTCCAACGCGCGCATCATCGCTGCGACCCGCAGCCGCGCGCAGCACTACCTCGCGCTCTAGCCGCGCGTGCCGCCCTCTGATATCGTAGATATCATGGCTCAACTCGTCGTGCGCAATCTGGATGACCAGCTCAAGGAGCGGCTGCGTCAGTCCGCCGCTGCGCACGGACACAGCATGGAGGAGGAGGCCCATCTCATCCTCCACAGGGCTCTACCCGAAGGCAATGTTCCCGGATCCGCCGAAATGCACGTGAGTCTCAGCGAACGGATCCACACTCTCATGATGGATATCGAGTTTCCCCCAGAGTTCTTCGACGCCCTAGACGAGATTCGCGACGGCAGTGAGTTCATCGACAATGAACCACGAGCTGCGACCTTCGATTCGTGATCATTCTCGACACGAATGTGCTGTCTGAACTGCTTCGACCTCGTCCCTCGGCGGTCGTCACACGGTGGGTGGATGCGCAGCCGCATCCCTTTACTACTGCAATCACAATCCAGGAGTGCTTTTACGGGATCGAACTTCTCGCCTCGGAGTTGCGTGGTCGCGAGCTCGCCGCGCGCCTTGAGGTGATTCTCGATCACGTCTTTCGCGCACGCATCTTGCCTTTCTCGGCGATCGCCGCCCGCCACACGGCGGTCGTGATCGCGCATCGCCGACGCATCGGGCGGCCGATCTCGACCACTGATGCCCAGATCGCGGGCATCTCGCTAGAACACCGCGCGACGCTCGCGACTCGCAATACTCGAGACTTCGCGGGAATGCGCCTCGACCTCGCAAATCCGTGGGACGGCTAGACTTTGCCCATCCACTCTCGCGAATTCCTGGAGTAACAACGTGCCCACAATCGTCGTCGAGGTCATGCCCAAGGCCGAGCTTCTCGACCCGCAAGGCAAGGCCGTCGCAGGCGCACTCGCTCGACTCGGCAAGAGCCAATTCACAGCTGTGCGACTCGGCAAGCGCTTCGAACTGACTGTCGAGGGCCCCGTCGACGCCGACCTCCTCGCCGAAGTTCGTGGGCTCGCAGAACACATGCTCGCCAACACCGTCATCGAAGACGTCGTCAACATCTACGTCGAGGGCGACGGCGTCGCGGGAGAAACTCGCTGATGCGCATCGGCGTTATCACCTTCCCGGGCTCTCTTGATGATCGGGATGCGCAGCGCGCCATCCGCCTCGCGGGCGCCGAGCCCGTCGCCCTGTGGCACGGAGAGCACGACCTCAAGGGCGTCGACGCAATCGTGCTCCCCGGCGGATTCAGCTACGGCGACTACTTGCGTTGTGGCGCGATCGCCGCGCGATCCCCCATCATGAGCGAAGTCATCGATGCCGCAAACGGTGGGATGCCCGTGCTGGGCATTTGCAATGGGTTCCAGATTCTCGTGGAAGCGCACTTGCTGCCGGGCGGGCTCATCCGAAACGACCACGGCGACTTCATCTGCCGCGACCAGAAGTTGAGTGTCGAAAACGTCGGCACGGCGTGGACAAACGGCTTCACCGAGGGTCAAGAGATCACGATCCCCCTCAAGAACGGCGAAGGCGGATTCATCGCGGAAATCGAGACGATCGAGCGACTTGAGGGCGAGGGGCGCGTCGTCTTCCGGTACCTCGACGTCAATCCCAATGGCTCGCTCAACGACATCGCGGGTATCGCGAACGATCGCGGCAATGTCGTGGGGCTCATGCCGCATCCCGAACACGCGGTTGAAGCCGGATTCGGCCCAGACACTTCGCTCGCGATGCGATCGGGCACCGACGGACTGACGTTCTTCACGAGCGTTCTGCACGCAACTGTTCTGCGCTAGCACGCGCTACCGCGCTGCCCGTAAGACGGGCAATGTATGCGGTTTGCTTGCTGTACCGCGTTTGGGGGTAGACAATCGATGGATCG
>JANOOQ010000089.1:0-2972 GCA_031421515.1 Leifsonia sp. | reverse complement strand
GTGGATCTAGGCACGAACCTCGATTCGGGCCCCTTGCAGCGCACCAATCTCGCTGACGCGTTCGCAGAGGCCATGACGGGCAACGTCGCCGACACCGTCGTGCTCACGGACTTCGCGCCATACCCGCCCTCGCTCGGAGTGCCGGCGGCATGGGCGGTGACCCCCATCGCCGTCGACGGGGTGATCATCGGCGCGATGGCAGTCGAAATGCCCATCGGGGCAATCAACGCCGTCATGACGGGCGGCGGGGATTGGGACGCGAGCGGACTCGGCGACTCGGGCGAGACCTATCTCGTCGGAGTCGCAGACACCCTCATGCGCTCGCCCTCGCGTGACCTCATCGAGAGCCCCGAGCTCTACGCCGAGCAAGCGATCGCGGCCGGCACAGCGCCCAACGTGGCCGACCAGATCGTCGCGACCGGCACGACTCTACTGCTGCAACCCGTGCGAACGGATGCCGCTACATCCGCCGCGGCGGGCGTGAGCGGCACGATGATCTCGCTCGGCTACCTCGGCGGCGAGACGGTCGCGGCATCCGCTCCCCTCGACATTAAGGGACTCGATTGGGTCATCGTCGCTGAGATCGATAGTGCTGAAGCGTTCGCGCCCGTCGACGAGTTCACGCGCACTCTCGTGCTGTCGTCGGCCGTCATGGTGCTCATTGTGTCGATCGCGTCGCTCATCATCGCGGGTTGGATCGTGCGTCCACTTCGTCGGTTGCGAGACGCAGCTCGCCGAATCGCGGCGGGCGAGAGCGACGTGCAGGTCGACGCGGGCAGGAGCGACGAGCTCGCCGACGTGGGCGCCGCGTTCAACGACATGAGCCGAAGCCTGCAGGTCAAGGCGCGGCTGCTCGCGGAGCAACAAGCCGAAAACGAACGCCTACTGCTCTCGCTCATGCCCGAGACGCTCGTGCGCAAGTACAGAGAGGGTGCTCGAACTATCGCGGTGGACCACCAAGAGGTTACGGTCATGTTCGGCGACATCATGGGGTTCGAGGCGTTCACGCGGGGCATGACGTCGGAGCAATCGCTCGAGCTTCTCAATGACATCGTGCGCGCTTTTGACGAGGCGGCAGACCGACTCGGAATCGAGCGCGTGCGCACGACTCGCGCCGGCTACTTGGCGAGTTGCGGGCTCACGATTCCCCGAGTCGACAATGCGCGCCGGATGGTGGATTTCTCGATCGAGCTGCAGCGCATCCTCGAACGGTTTGGAGGCAAGCACGGCGTCGAACTGAATCTGCGCGCGGGCCTCGACACGGGAGCCGTCACGAGTGGACTCGTCGGCGAGAGCCACATCGCCTACGACCTATGGGGCGATGCCGTCGGGCTCGCCTTCCAACTCCAGGGCGACAGCTCCGAATCGGGCATCTTCCTCACTCAAAGTGTTGTCGACCGGATGCCCGACACGGTGCATGTGCGCGAGTGGGGGTACATCACGATTGCGTCGGGCACGCAGCACGTATGGCGCATCGACCCAGACGACGCTCACGACTCGTCGCGCGTAACGGTCGCCGCTCGTGAGTGAGTTCTGGACCCAGCCCTGGTTTTGGCCCGCGCTCGCGGTCGTCATCGGTCTGCCGATCAGCCTGCTCGTGCTCACAGAGGTGCACAGCACTCTCGAACGCAAGGGCAACCGAGGCGCGCGCATCGTGCTCTTGCTGCGCAATTACGTCGTGCCGGTCGGCGCGCTCCTGATCCTCTTGAGCCAGTCGCGCTACGTCAACATCGACCTCACGTACAGCCAAGTGACCGCGACCGTCTTCGGGTTCTTGCTCATTTTGGTTCTGCTCAACACCCTCAACTTTGCTCTATTCGCGACTGCTAAGAAGGGGAGTTGGCGCAGCAAGGTCCCGTCGATCTTCGTCGACATGGTGCGGATCGTGCTCATCGTCGTGAGCCTTGCGATCCTCTTCTCGGTCGTGTGGGGCACCGACGTGAGCGGAATCTTCACAGCCCTTGGTGTCGGCTCGATCGTGATCGGCTTGTCCCTGCAAAACGCCGTCGGGTCCGTGGTGTCGGGCCTTCTTCTCCTCTTCGAGGAGCCATTCGAGATCGGCGACTGGATCGAGGCCGACGGCGTTCGCGGTCGAGTCATCGAGGTCAATTGGCGTGCCGTGCACATCAAGACCGGCCGGGGCATCCGAGTCGTTCCGAACGCGACTCTCGCAGAGAGTTCGTTCCTCAATCTCACGCGCAACGACTCACCTTTCGAGCTTTCGACGATCGTGAAATTTGCGACGGATGACTCGCCGCAAGCCGTCATTGACGTGTGCACGAGCGTGGCGGCCGACTTGCCTTTCGCGGCCCCCGGCACGACGGCATCCGTCACTCCCATGCTTAAGTCGAAGTACGAAGTCGAAATTCCTCTCACGAGTCCGGCAGAGAACTGGAAGTCCATTCGAGCGTTTCGAACCAGGCTCTGGTATGCGGCACGCCGGGCCGACTTGCACTTCGATGGCGACCTGACCGATCCGTTCAATACTCCTGAGAATATTGCCAACGCCGTGCGGGGAGTCGCGCCCGCGCTGTATCTCGGCCCCGATGACCTCGAGGTCGTCGCGTCGCAAGTGCGTCTCGAACGGTACGGAGCGGGCGAAGTGGTTCAACGCGCGTTCGTCGTTCCCGACGGAATGCGGTACATCATTAGTGGAACGGCGACTCTCGGCACCCCCATCGCTGACGGTGGAGAGCTGACGTTCGCGGTGCTCGATCGCGACGATGTGCTCGGGCTCAGCGCGCTCACGCGGCAAGGCGTTGCGGCGCGAATCGTTGCGAGAACAGACCTTGCGGTGCTGTTCATACCGACGTCCGTGCTCGACACTCTTGTCAAGACGCGCCCCCGGCTCGCGCGCGACATCGGGCAGGAAATGGACAATCGCTTGGGTCTCGCTCGAACGGCACTTGCTGCCGCGGGAGTCGAGCCGCCAGTTGGCTCGAGGCTCATCGCGTAACGATCGGCGGTTGCTG
>JANOOQ010000088.1:0-5723 GCA_031421515.1 Leifsonia sp. | reverse complement strand
GACCGGTGAATCACTCATGGATGCCATCGCCTTCGTAGACGATGCGACCGACTTCGGCCCTGCGTATTACATGGTCAATTGCGCTCATCCGAACCATCTGCCGGCCGACCTCAGTTCGGGTGACCCATGGACTCTTCGCGTCAAGGGCTATCGCGCGAACGCCTCACAGCGAAGCCATGCCGAATTGGACGAAGCCGAGGAGCTCGATGATGGTGACTTCAGGCAACTCGGGGTTCAAATCGGGCAACTTCACGCTTCGGTGCCGCAGCTGACCGTCTTAGGAGGCTGCTGCGGCACCGACAAGCGACACATCGAAGCGATCGCGTCGGCGGTCGCCTGACTACTTGCCGATCGCGGCCGGAAGGTTCTTTCGGCTCGTGAGCACTTGGTCGATAAGCCCGTACTCGAGGGCTTCGGCTGCGCTCAGGATCTTGTCGCGGTCGATGTCCTTGTTGACTTGCTCGACGGAGCGGTTCGAGTGCGCAGACAGCGTCTCTTCGAGCCACTCGCGCATGCGCAGAATCTCGCGCGCCTGAATCTCGATGTCCGACGCTTGGCCGCGGCCCGAGTCGCCCGTGGACGGCTGGTGGATGAGGATGCGCGCGTTCGGGAGCGCGAGGCGCTTGCCGGGCGTTCCCGCTGCCATGAGCACAGCCGCAGCAGAAGCCGCCTGGCCGAGCACAACCGTCTGGATGTGCGGACGGATGTAGAGCATCGTGTCGTAGATCGCCGTCATCGCCGTGAAAGATCCGCCGGGCGAATTGATGTACATGACGATGTCGCGGTCGGGGTCTTGGCTCTCGAGAACGAGCAACTGGGCCATGACGTCATCCGCTGACGCATCGTCGATTTGCACGCCGAGGAAGATGATGCGGTCTTCGAAGAGCTTCGCGTACGGGTCTTGACGCTTGTAGCCGTATGCCGTGCGCTCCTCGAAAGTCGGCAGGATGTAGCGCGACTCGGCCGTGGGACGAGCGATACCCGACGCGTTGAGAATGTTGTCCATGGGGATTCCTACTTCTTGATCGCGGTGGGGTCGTCGGGCACGGATTCATCGGTACCGCCGCCGCCCACAACTTGGGAAGCGAACTCGCGAAGGTGGTCCACAAAGCCATATTCGAGCGCGCCCTGCGCGTCGAACCAGTTGTCACGGTCGTTGTCGATGAGGATCTGCTCGACCGACTTTCCGGTCTGCTCGGCCGTGAGTTCGGCCATGCGCTTCTTCATATCGAGAATGACGTGCGCCTGAGTCTGGATGTCGGCGCTCGTTCCGCCGAAACCGCCGGACGGCTGGTGCAAGAGCACACGAGCGTTGGGCGTGATGTAGCGCTTGCCCTTCGTGCCAGACGACAAGAGGAATTGACCCATGGATGCCGCGAGCCCGATGCCCACCGTGACGATGTCGTTCGGCACGAACTTCATCGTGTCGTAGATCGCCATGCCCGCGGTGATCGAGCCACCGGGAGAGTTGATGTAGAGGTAGATGTCGCGCTTGGAATCCTCGGCCGCAAGCAGCAGGATCTTCGCGCAGATCTCGTTGGCGTTATCGTCACGCACTTCTGACCCAAGCCAGATGATGCGGTCCTTGAGGAGTTGGTCGAAAATGCTTGAGACCAATGCCGGTTGGGCCATTGTCGCGCTCCGTTTCAGTTTGTCGCTGAGTCGAATCTAGCCGAGCTTTTCGCGCAGAATGCCGCTGTTCGCCGTGGGCAGATAGCAGGATGCCCGGCAGCCGCGTACCGCGCGCCGACGCACCAATGTCGGCGAGCGTAATCCGGCGCTGAGCCTCCAGTTTTGGCGGCCTTACTAGTACTCGAAGTCACCACAAGTGGAGGCTCGGCGCGGGGAAGGGAACTAGTGGTCGTGACCAGCGTGGTCGTGACCATCATGGTCGTCGTGGCCGCCAGCGAGCGCCTCGACGAAGTCGTCGGAGTCACCGCCAGTTACCGACGCCGTGAAGGCAGACACATCGACGGCCTTGCCCTTCGAGTCGACGACCTTTGCCTTTGACAACACCGTCGCGAGCGCCTTGACGCGCGCAACCTCGGCGATCATCGAGGGAATCTGGCCGTTCTTGTCGAGTACCTGGATGAACTCGCCCGGCTCCATGCCGTATTGCGAAGCGCCTTGAACGAGGTAACTCGTGAGCTCTTGCTGGCTGACCTTGATCTCTTCCATCTCGACGATCGTGTCGAGCAGGATCTGCGAGCGGAATGTCTTCTCGCTCGAGATAACAACTTCGGCGCGGTGCACGTCGTCTTCGAGGCGGCCTTCGCCCTCGAGGTGACGATTGACTTCGTCCTCAACGAGCTTGGCTGGAACCGGGATGTCTACCGACTTGAGCAACTCGTCGACGATCTGGTCACGCGCTTGAGCGCCCTGACCAAAGGCCTTCGAACGCTCGACTTGCTCCTTGATGTCGGCCTTGAGTTCTTTGATCGTGTCGAACTCACTCGCGATCTGCGCAAACTCATCATCAGCCTCGGGAAGCTCGCGCTCCTTGACTGCGAGAAGCGACACAGCAATGAGGGCAGTGTCACCTTCGTGGTCGCCACCGAGAAGCGTCGATTCGAAGGTCGTGGACTCACCAGCACTGAGCGAGTCGAGGGCCTCGTCGATTCCCTCGATTAGCTCGCCCGAACCCACCTCGTATGAAATGCTCGATGCAGAATCCACCTCGGTGTCACCGATCTTGGCGACGAGATCGAGTTGCGCGAAGTCGCCCTTCTTGGCGGGACGATCGACCGTGACGAGGGTTCCGAAGCGGCTGCGAAGGTTATCGAGCTCGTCCTTTACGTCGTCGGCAGACACCTCGACGGCGTCAACGGTGAGCTTGAGGGAGTCGTACTTGGGCAAGTCGAATTCGGGACGAACGTCAACCTCAATCGTGATCTCGAGGTCGCCACTGAAGTCGGCGACGTCTGGCAACGAGACAACGTCGGCCTGGGGACGACCGAGCACGCGGATCTTCTCTTCTGTCACTGCCTGGCGGTAGAACTTGTCGAGACCGTCATTGACGGCGTGGCTCAAAACCTCGCCACGACCAACGCGCTGGTCGATGAGCTGCGGCGGCACCTTGCCCTTGCGGAATCCCGGGATGTTTACTTGCGAGGCGATGTGCTCGTACGCGTGCTCGATGCTCGGCTTCAACTCGTCGGGCGTGACGGCAATTGTCAGCTTGACGCGCGTGGGGCTCAACTGGTCAACGGTGGTCTTCACGTTGTGCTTCTCCTGGCTGGTTTGTGTGATTGTCGTGCGTGTCGGGGCGACAGGATTCGAACCTGCGACCTCTCGGTCCCAAACCGAGCGCTCTACCAAGCTGAGCTACGCCCCGTGTTCTGGTGGTAATGCAACCGAGCAAGCATAGCTTGCTCGGCGCTGGCGTCGCTGCGACGCGATGCGTCGCTCACAGCTCCAGCGCGCGAGCGCGCATAGCTTGCCCAGTGGGTCAGCTTTCTGCGAGAACGATGACCTTGTCTCCTGCCGCGAAACTCACGCGCGCTGTCTTGAGCGGATTCACGGCGACACCGTACCCTTGGTCGCTCTTGTGGGCGTTCGCTTCGATGCGGTACCCGATGGCCGTCTCACCCCTCCGGCGAGCAGCCTCGAGAACCGTATAGAAGTCGACGCTCGATCCGGGAGTGACATAAGACTCGACGGGGTTGAGGTAGATTTCACTCCCTGTCGATGAGAACAGTTGGTCGAAAACATCCGTCAACTGACGATTCTCCGACACTTGCGACAGCATGAGACTAATGAGTTTGTCGCTCACGATGAAGTCGTCTGCGTTCGTCACTTCGGCCAACTCGCGGTTTCGATCGTCGAGCATCTCGCTCACAATATTGAGGTCGACCCCAATGCGGTCTTCGAGGTCGCGCAATTGGAGGAGCGTGATGAGGGTTCGCCCATCCGCGCGCTGCACGTCAAGTGTCTCCTTGTATGCCAGCACGATGATGTGGTCGAACTTCTCAACCTTGAGGCCCTCAAGTACGGAGCGGCTCGTCGCATCCCCCTTCTTGAAGGTGACCGCAAGGTGCGCAAACTTGTGAAACGTCGGCGCATCGACGTTTGCAAGCACCATGACGGTCGAGCCGGTGGGCACGTACTCGTCGAGTTCCCTGAGCATTCCCGCGAGACCCGCGTTGTACCCGAGCACGAGCGTGTGCTCGGGGTGTGGCTTGGGCTGCTTGGTTGTGCTGATGGATGTCGCATCCACCACGGGAGCCGGAACGAGGCGAATAGCGCTGTCGTCGTCCGCGATGACGATGAGTTGATCGCCGGCGTCATACGTCGCATCCGGACTCGCGTTGAGCTGTGCGACGCCGCCCTTGACCATGCCCATGACGGTCGAATCGCTGAACGATAGTTGGGCTTCGAAGTAGGTCTTGCCATAGAGCGCGGGCTGCTCGGTGAAGTAGATCTCGTCGCCGCCGAAGTCGAGCAGTTCGGCATACACAACACTCAAGCCGCTCTGGCGGCAGCTCTGCACCGTGATGCGGCTGATGAGATCGTCACCGAGCACCCAGTGCGCTTCGTCGCGGCCGACGAGCGTCGCCGCTTCGAGGTTCGCGGGATCCTCTAGCTCGCCGACGATGTGGTACGGCGTCGCCTTGCGTTGCGGGTTGTTCGTGAGCGCGAGCGCCGTCTTGATGACGTCGGCGTCGGGGTCGGCACTGCCTTCCGGCGCAACGAGGATGATGCTGCGCGCGGTGTGCGGGTTGCTGATCTCGAGATCCGTGAGGTTCATGGGGTCGCCCGTGCGGCAGATGATCTTCGTCTTGCCCGTTTTGCCGACCTCGGCGCGAATCTCGTCTTCCATTTCGACTTTGTCTTTGTCGGCAAGCACGACAATGACGCTTCGCCCGCGCGATTCGTTCGCGATGCAGATTTCACTCACGATCGGGAAGACCTTCGAGCTCCAACCGAGGATCAGAGTGTGGTCCTTCTCGAGCACCTTTGAGCGGCCCTTGCGAAGTTCTTCGACCTTCGAGTCGAACGCTCCCGAGATGATACCGATGAGGCTCGCGACGATGATGAGGCCGCCGATAGTGATGAGCAACATGAAGATGCGGAAGCCCCATCCCTGGTCACCGCCCATCGTGCCTGGGTCAAGGGTGCGCATGAGGTTGCCCCACAAGATGTCGCCAAAGCTGATGTCTGGCGCGTCTTCAGGAACCTGCCGCGCGATCCACACAACGACTCCGACGATGAGCACGAGAACGAGCGTCGCGATGCCCAAGAGCGCCATGAGCGCGATCGCCCCGCGAGACATCCAGTTATCGAACCAGTAGCGGAATCGCTCGGAGAAGGTGGGCTTCGTCATGCTCAAATCAGTCCTTTGTGTCGGGGCCGGTCTCTAGAGTGGCATAGCGAGCGGCTCGTTCGCGCCCCAACTTCGGGTACAGTATTTCTCGCGCCGCAAGCGGCCCGTTTCGGGTCCGTCGCGGGGATGTAGCTCAATGGTAGAGCCTCAGTTTTCCAAACTGATGGCGCGGGTTCGATTCCCGTCATCCCCTCGAAATGGCGAAGGTGCTTGCCCGCTAGGGCAGGCACCTTCGTCGTTTCGAAAAGAGGCTGCGAATCGCAGTAGGCCCCCGCTGAGCAGACAGCCGCGTCGCGGAGCGACGTGGATGCGGCTCAGTAGGGGATCCCGTCATCCCCTCGAAATGGCGAAGGTGCTTGCCCGCTAGGGCAGGCACCTTTGTCGTTTCGAACAGTGGGCT
>JANOOQ010000087.1:0-2256 GCA_031421515.1 Leifsonia sp. | reverse complement strand
CGCCGCCATGTGGCGGCGCAGCAGCGCCACCGAGTCGGCGCCGAACCGCTCGAGTACGGCGTCGGCGAGCACAAACGCGACCATGGCTTCAGCCACGACACCTGCGGCAGGTACGGCGCATACGTCGGAACGCTGGTGGTGCGCTTCGGCCGCGGCGCCGGTTGCGACATCCACGGTGCGCAAGGCGTGTGGGACCGTCGAGATTGGCTTCATGGCGGCACGAACGCGAAGGAGCGTTCCCGTGCTCATTCCACCCTCAATGCCACCAGCGCGATCGGAGAGTCGAGTGATTCCGTCCGGGCCGATCACGAGTTCGTCGTGTGCTTTCGATCCGCGACGCGCGGCCGTTGCGAAGCCGTCACCAACCTCGACTCCCTTGATCGCTTGAATGCCCATGAGCGCCGCGGCGAGTTGCGAATCGAGGCGTCGATCCCAGTGCGTATACGACCCGAGCCCCGGCGGGAGCCCGTACGCGAGCACTTCGACGACGCCACCGAGGGTGTCACCGTCTTCGTGTGCGGCGTCTACTTGGGCGACCATTGCAGCGGATGTCGCGGGGTCCAAGCACCGCAAAAGATCGGCATCGAGCGTTGCGACGTCGTCGGGCCCGGGTAGTGGCGCACCCTCGGGCACGGCTACCGAGCCGATCGAGAGCGTGTGGCTCACGAGTCGCACTCCGAGGCCAGCAAGGAACGCGCGCGCGATCGCGCCGAGGGCGACGCGAGCCGCAGTTTCGCGCGCACTCGCACGCTCGAGCACGTTGCGGGCTTCGGCAAAGTCGTACTTTTGCATTCCCACAAGATCCGCGTGACCCGGTCGAGGGCGCGTCAAGGCAGCGCCGCGCCCCTTCGGCAGCGACTCGGTGTCGACGGGGGTCGCGCTCATGACGTCGACCCAGCGAGGCCACTCGGTGTTTCCGATCCGGAGGGCGATAGGACTTCCCATCGTGAGTCCGAAACGTACTCCCCCACTAATCGAGAGCTCGTCTTGTTCAAACTTCATGCGCGCACCGCGACCGTACCCGAGAGAGCGGCGGTGCATATCCGTCTGAATCTCTTCGGGCGAGATGGGCACGCCCGCCGGCATCCCCTCGAGAATCGCGATCAATTCTGGACCGTGCGACTCACCAGCGGTCAACCATCGAAGCATGTGCCAATCTTCCCATAGCCCGGCACCGGTACCCCACACGCAAGATGTGGGCTAAGCGAGCACCGATCGCATCGCCGCGACAACGTCGGCCTCGTTCTCAAGCGGTAGTTCGGGGTCGCCCCCAACGAAAACGCGCACTTGCCCGACGGCCTGATTGATGAGCAGATCGAGTCCCGAAATTACGGTTCCTCCGACGTCACTCCACGAGCGTGCGAGGTCGCTGGGCCATGGGTCGTACGCGACGTCGAAGAGTACGGCTCCCGTGCGGATTGGTTCGGCAAACTGCACGTCGTGCGAGCCGCCGGGAACCGTGCTCACGATCGCATCCGGCACGACCATCGAGCGATCCAGGACTCCCCACGCTCGCACCATGACCTCGACTCCGAGTCGTTTCCCCAACTCGACTAGCGCGAGAGCGTTCGCTGGAGTGCGCACGGAGACGAGAATCCGCTGGGCGCCGAGTTGCGCGACGGCGACGAGAACGGACGCTGCGGTTGCACCGGCACCGAGCACGTGTACAAACCCGAGGCTCGAGACGCCGACATCCGCGAAAGATTGAATGACGCCTCGCATATCGGTATTGAACCCCCGCACGTCACCCTCCCCAAGAAGCACAGTGTTTGCCGCGCCCACGATGTCAACAAGGGGGTCGCGATGGGTGAGCACATCGAGGATGTCGCGCTTGAGCGGCATCGTGAGCGATAAGCCACGCCAACTCGAATCGAGGCTTGCAACGAAGTCCGGGAGTTGAGCCCCCGTGACCTCAACGGCCTCGTAACTCCACTCGAGCCCTAAGGCTGCGTACGCGGCGCGATGAATCGCGGGTGAAAGGGAGTGCGAAATCGGCGATCCCAGTACCGCAAGACGAGTTCGCACCGAAGTGCTACTCACAATACGAAGCGTTCTCTTCGCTCGCGTCGCACCAATCTCGCAGCACTTGTACCGCTGCCTCGTGCTCATCGACGGTCTCGGAGAACACCGTCTCACCAGTCGCGAGGTTGATCGGTACGAAGAAGAGCCACGGGCCATCCGCTGGACTCATCGCGGCTTCGATCGCGAGGTCACCCGGCAATCCGATGGGACCGATCGGCAGCCCCGGGTTCGCGT
>JANOOQ010000086.1:0-1528 GCA_031421515.1 Leifsonia sp. | reverse complement strand
CACCAAACCGTTGGCGGCGGAGACGGAGACGCTTTGCAATCGCATGCCCCGCGAATCGACGATCTCGAGCCATTGGGCACTGATCCCGCTGGCATCGAGGCGCAGATCGAGAGGCCGACCGGCTGAGGATTGTACCTGGGTCGCGCCTCGTTGTGCCACGAGTGGCTCCACGCTTTGGGGAGTGCGGAATAGCGGAATCACCGAGAATCCCCTGGCCATCAGGACGACGGCCAAAGCGCCGGCCAGGGCTAGCGCGGGGGCCGAGAAGCGGCGGGCGATGGGTGACGGTGGAGGGGCGCCGAGCATTTTTCGGGTGGCGGCCCGCGTGGAGGCTACGAAGTTCTCGGTTTCGGTAAGCTGGCGACGGCAGGCATCGCAGGCAAGCAGATGCTCCTCGATCCGATCGAGTTCGTCGCCGTCCAAGCGGCCGAAGACGAATTCCTCGAGGTCATCCTCGTTGGGATGCGATCCGGCAATGCCTTCAAACGACATTAGGCCTCTAATATACCTCATCCTTATTTTCTTCTCCTCGAACCACGGGGCATCTGCGTCACGATGAAGGCGTCGTGAAGGCTGTCCGGCGGGCACGCATGGTAGGGGGGGAGGTGGAGGGACCATGGGTACGCTCGTTAAGCCGGCGCGCCAGACACCGGTGCTTTGCTGGTGCTTTCGTTAGTGGCGTCTTCGTGACTGGTGCTTTCGTTTAGGTTTTCGAGGGACTGCCGCAGGCTGCGGCGTCCGAGCGCGCCTAAGCGCCCTTTGGCCCTCGACTTCATCAGGCGGAACTGCGTCATGCTGATCCGCATGTCCTTGCAGATGGACTCGGCCGCCTGTTCGAGCAGGTAAAAGCGAGTGAGGATCTCGCGTTCGCGCAGGCTCATGGCGCGCATGACGCGTTCCATAATGTCGACGGCCTCAATGTCGATGATCCGTTCTTCCGGACAGCCGCGGAAGTCGAGGCAGTATTCTGACTCGGCATCGAGCGGCGCGAAATCGCGGCGCTCTTCCACGGCACCGCGAACATAGGAGGCTACCTGCCGGCGCAAGATCGTGCGGATGAAGCCCATGAGCCGTTCGGGATCGCGCAATTCACCGCGTTTGATGCGATCGAGCACCAGCAGAAACGAATCGTGGACCCGGTCATCCAGTTCCTCCAAGCCCAGGTGGCGGCAAAAGTAGAAACGGGCACCTTTGGAGAAGTAGGTATAAAGATCCTCGATGCCGCGAGGATCGTCAGCCTGCACCCGGTCGACCAGTTGGCTCCATTCCTCTATTTGGGTGAGGCCCAGGACATCGGGCTCCCGTGATGCGGGGGCGTTAGAAAATCCGTTTGGATCTATAGCCGAAGACTCGGCTCGGGGATCTAGCGCGGCCCGAACAGCTGCGCCACCTCCAGTTGACTTCGAGAACAGAATCATAGCGGGGGAGTGCTCTTAGTTCCTTCCAGTAAGAAAATAGGCGGCCCAGATGGAGGGCGGTATATGGTCGTGAATTGATTCAATTTGGGCTTGCTGCAGGGCGGCGGCCC
>JANOOQ010000085.1:0-2170 GCA_031421515.1 Leifsonia sp. | reverse complement strand
GCGACGGGGCCACAAGTGAAGGTGACGTCAACGAAGCCATGATTTTCGCCGCGACGTTCAACGCTCCCGTCGTGTTCGTGTGCCAGAACAATCAGTGGGCGATTTCTGAACCTGTCACCCTGCAAGCGAAGCGGCCTATCGCCCACCGCGCGCCCGGGTTTGGTATTCCGTCAATGCGAGTCGACGGCAACGACGTGCTCGCGGTAACCGCCGCGATGCGAATCGCCGTCGATCGGGCGCGCACGGGCGGAGGTCCGACGTTCATCGAGGCCGTCACGTACCGCATGGGTCCACACACGACGTCGGACGACCCGAGCCGCTATGTCGATCCAGCAGAACACGAAGCGTGGGCGGCGAAAGACCCGATCGCGCGCATGGCGGCATACTTGCGGGGCATCGGCGTGCTGACTGATGAGATCGAGACATCCGTTCGCGAAATGGCTGACGATGTGGCGGTTCGATTCCGCGCCGGATGCCTCGCTCTGAAAGACCCCGAACCAATGAGTGTCTTCGACAATGTGTACGCGACCGCACACACTGGCCTCGAACGACAGCGGAGCCAATACGCCGCGTACCTCGCGGGCTTCGAGGAGGTCGCGCAATGACCGAGCTCACTCTCGCTAAAGCGATCGGTTCGGGCTTGCGTCGAGCCCTCGAAGACGACGAGAAGGTCGTGCTCTTGGGCGAAGACATCGGTGCGCTCGGCGGGGTGTTCCGGGTGACGGATGGCCTGCAGCGCGACTTCGGACCCTCTCGCGTCATGGACATGCCGCTCGCCGAGTCCGGCATCATCGGCACGGCCGTCGGCCTCGCGTTTCGAGGATACCGACCCGTGTGTGAAATCCAATTCGATGGGTTCATCTACCCGGGCTTCGACCAGATCGTCGCGCAAGTCGCTAAGTTTCACTACCGCACGAGCGGCAAGGTGCGCATGCCCATCACGATTCGCGTGCCTTACGGGGGAGGCATCGGGGCGGTCGAACACCACTCGGAATCGCCCGAAGCGTACTTCGCGCACACGGCAGGGCTGCGCGTCGTGACCTGTTCGAATCCGCAAGACGCACACACGATGATTCGCCAAGCGATCGCGAGCGACGACCCCGTGTTGTTTTTCGAGCCCAAGCGTCGGTATTGGACGAAGGGCGAGGTCGACGAGACCATCATGCAACCCGAGATGGGTAGCGCGAGAGTCGTGCGAGCCGGTACAGACGTCACGCTCGTCGCCTACGGACCCCTCGTCGCGACGGCGCTCGATGCGGCGGTTGCGGCATCCGATGCGGGAATTTCCATTGAGGTCATCGACTTGCGATCGCTCTCTCCCGTCGACTACGAGACGCTCGAGGCGAGCGTGGTCAAAACCGGCCGGCTCGTCATCACGCACGAGGCCCAAATGTCAGGGGGGCTCGGCGCCGAGCTCGCGGCGAGCATCACCGACCGGTGCTTCTTTCACCTCGAAGCACCGCCGACGCGCGTCACGGGCTTCGATGTGCCGTATCCGCCAGCTCGGCTCGAGGAGCACTTCTTGCCCGACCTCGACCGAATTCTCGATGCCGTCGATCGCGTGCTCGGTCGCGTCAACTCGCTAACGGGGTGGTCCGCATGATCAAGGATTTCGCGCTCCCTGATCTCGGGGAAGGCCTCACGGAGTCCGAGATCGTCTCGTGGCACGTTGCTGTGGGCGATAGTGTGACGCTCAATCAGCCGCTAGCGGAGGTCGAGACGGCCAAAGCGATCGTGCAATTGCCGTCGCCGTTCGCTGGCGTCATCGCGGCGCTCTACGTCGAGCCGGGCACGACCGTGACGGTGGGCTCGCGCATTGTCGGTATCGAGACCGAGATCGATGCTGCAGCGGATGCCCCCGCCGCCGCACCGGCACTCGAGCGCAATGCCGTGCTCGTCGGTTACGGCCCCGCCGTTGAGACCGGGTCGCGGCCGCAGCGTAAGGCGCGCAAGGTGCCAGCGGGCGCCGCGGCAGGTGCGAGTAGCGAGCCGACGGCCGCGGCATCGGCACCCTCGAGCTCGCCCGTGGGCGACATCCGGGTCATGCCCATGAGCACTCCACCTGTGCGCAAACTCGCGCACGATCTCGGCGTCAACCTCGCACTCGTGGCGGGCACGGGGGAGGGCGGAGCGATCACGCGCGACGATGTGCACGCCGCGGCATCCGCCT
>JANOOQ010000084.1:0-5558 GCA_031421515.1 Leifsonia sp. | reverse complement strand
CACTTCTTTCCGCCGCTCACAACCGTGCGCCAAAACTTCGCGGACGTGGGCCGTCGAGCGGTGTCGCTGCTCCTCGGCGAGTTGCGCGGCGACGTCGCGCTCAGTCACGAGCAGATCCCGCCCGAGCTCGTCATTCGGGAGTCGACCGGGCCTGCTTGAGTTGAGGCATCCGCTCGATCCCGGGCGCAACGACCAGAGTTATCGGGTCGTGACCTTTCCGAGTGACTAATGTGACCGTTTCGCATGTAGCATTGCGACACGCATTGTGAACGGTCACATGGATTGACCACATCACAAGCCCCACAGCAGCGATCCAGACAACGGAGTCATCAGTGAGTTCAATCCGAGGCGAGCAGTATGTCGTCGGCGTTGACTACGGAACACTTTCCGGTCGCGCGGTCGTCGTGCGGGTTTCGGATGGCGCTGAGCTCGGCTCTGCTACTCACCATTACAGCCACGCTGTAATGGACACCGTTCTGGATGCCACAGGTGCGGTCTTGCCGCCCGAGTGGGCGCTTCAAGTTCCGTCTGACTACGTCGACGTGCTTAAGAACGCTGTTCCCGCCGCGCTCGTAGCCGCGGGAGTCGACGCGTCGGCAGTGATTGGAATCGGCACGGATTTCACGGCGTGCACCATGATCCCCACGACCTCCGACGGCACGCCGCTCAACGAGCTGCCCGAGTTCGCTGACCGGCCCCACGCATACGTCAAGCTCTGGAAGCACCACGCGGCGCAACCTCAAGCCGACCGCATCAACGAACTCGCTACCGCGCGCGGCGAGCAGTGGCTCCCGCGCTACGGTGGACTCATTTCGAGCGAGTGGGAGTTCGCGAAGGGCCTGCAGCTTCTCGAAGAAGATCCCGACATCTACGCAGCGATGGAGCACTGGGTCGAAGCAGCCGACTGGATCGTGTGGCAACTCACAGGCGCCTACGTTCGCAACGCGTGCACCGCGGGTTACAAGGGAATCCTGCAAGACGGCGAATACCCCTCGCGCGCATTCCTCGCGGCGCTCAATCCCGACTTCGCCGACTTCGCCGACGCGAAAGTCGCACACGCCATCGGTCAGCTCGGCGACTCGGCCGGCACGCTCACGGCGCAAGCGGCGGAGTGGACTGGCCTCCCGGCAGGAATTGCCGTCGCGGTCGGCAACGTCGACGCGCACGTCACGGCGCCCGCAGCTCGGGCGACTCAGCCCGGCCAAATGGTTGCGATCATGGGCACCTCAACGTGCCACGTCATGAATTCGGATGCCCTGCTCGAGGTCCCCGGAATGTGCGGCGTCGTCGACGGTGGCATCGTTTCGGGACTCTACGGGTACGAAGCCGGACAATCCGGGGTTGGCGACATCTTCGCGTGGTACGTCGCGAACCAGGTTCCCGCGAGCTACTTCGCGGATGCCGCGGCGGCTGGTCGGAGCATCCACGAGCACCTCACCGAGCTCATCAAAGACCAACCTGTCGGCGGCCACGGACTCATCGCGCTCGACTGGAACGGCGGAAACCGTTCCGTGCTCGTCGACGCAGAGTTGAGCGGACTCGTGCTCGGCCAAACGCTCACGACGCGGCCAGAAGAAATTTACCGCGCACTCTTCGAGTCGACGGCGTTCGGAACGCGCGAGATCGTCTCGTCGTTCAACAACGCGGGCGTGCCGGTCACGGAGTTCATCGTCGCGGGCGGCCTCTTGCGCAACCCCTTCCTGATGCAGGTCTATAGCGACGTGCTCCGCATGCCCATCTCGATCATTGGCAGCGCTCAAGGCCCCGCGCTCGGGTCCGCAATTCACGCCGCTGTCGCGGCGGGTGCCTACCCAGATGTGCGGTCGGCAGCGGATGCGATGGGCAAAGTCACGACGGCCGTCTACACGCCGGATGCGGCATCCGCCGACGCATATGACGCGCTCTTTGCGGAGTACAGCCTGTTGCACGACTACTTCGGCCGTGGCGGTAACGACGTCATGCACCGGCTCAAGGCGATGCGTCGCGACGCGGCGGGTTTCGATACGACCGCTTCGCGGTCTACTTCTCCAGCGGCGGTGATGGCATGACCGGCCTGAGCCCCGAGGTGCAAGTTGCCGTCGCGCGAGTGCGCGACGAGATTGCAGCGCTTCACGAAGAACTCGTGCGCTACGAACTCATCGTGTGGACGGGCGGCAACGTCTCGGGTCGAGTGCCTGGCGCCGACTTATTCGTCATCAAGCCCTCGGGCGTGAGCTACGACGAGCTGAGCCCCGAGAACATGATTCTGTGCGATCTCGATGGCAACGTGATACCGAACACGCCAGGGTGGGAGCGCTCTCCATCAAGCGACACAGCGGCGCACGCGTACGTGTATCGCAACATGCCCGAGGTCGGTGGAGTTGTTCACACCCACTCGACCTATGCAACCGCGTGGGCGACCCGCGGCGAAGCGGTCCCGTGCGTCATTACGGCGATGGCCGATGAGTTCGGCGGCGAGATTCCCGTCGGTCCGTTCGCGATCATCGGTGACGACTCGATCGGTCGCGGAATCGTCGAGACGCTCACGGGACATCGCTCACGCGCAGTACTCATGCAGAACCACGGCCCGTTCACGATCGGCACGGACGCGCGCGACGCGGTCAAGGCCGCCGTCATGGTTGAGGATGTTGCGCGCACCGTGCACATCGCTCGTCAACTCGGTGAGCCCATCGCGATTCCGCAAGCAGCGATCGACTCACTCTTCGACCGGTACCAGAACGTCTACGGTCAAAATCCTGTAGGAGCACTCAAGTGACCGCGCGCAGCATCATCCCGAACCTCGCCGAACACGAGGTCTGGTTTCTCACGGGAAGCCAAGACCTCTACGGCGACGAAACTCTGCGTCAAGTTGCCGAGCAGAGCCAAGAGATTGCGCGCGCACTAGACGCGGCAAGCGACATCCCCGTCACGATCGTGTGGAAGCCTGTTCTCAAAGATTCTGCGTCGATCAAGCGGCTCGCCCTCGAGGTCAACGCGGCCGAGAACGTCATCGGTGTCATCGCGTGGATGCACACCTTCAGTCCCGCGAAGATGTGGATCGCGGGACTCGACGCTCTGCGTAAGCCGCTCTTGCACTTGCACACTCAAGCGAATGTCGCGTTGCCGTGGAGCGACATCGACTTCGACTTCATGAACCTCAACCAAGCAGCTCACGGCGACCGCGAATTCGGCTACATCCAGTCTCGCTTGGGCATCGCGCGCAAGACGGTCGTCGGTCACGTGTCGAACCCCGCCGTGACATCGAGCATTGCCACGTGGTCGCGGGCGGCTGCCGGCTGGCACGCGAGCCAAAACATGAAGCTCGCGCGCTTCGGCGACAACATGCGTTTCGTGGCGGTCACCGAAGGCGACAAGACCGAGGCAGAGTTGCGCTTCGGTGTTCAAGTCAACACGTGGGGTGTCAATGAGTTAGCGGATGCCGTGCACGCAGCCTCTGACGCAGACATCGACGCTCTCGTGCGCGAGTACGAAGAGACGTACGACGTCGTGCCTGAACTTCGCGCCGGCGGGCAACGCCATGACTCGCTGCGCTACGGCGCGGCGATCGAGTTGGGCTTGCGTAGCTTTCTTGAGGCGGGCGGATTCTCGGCCTTCACGACGAGCTTCGAAGACCTCGGCGCCCTTCGTCAATTGCCGGGTCTCGCGGTGCAGCGGCTCATGGCCGACGGCTACGGTTTTGGTGCCGAGGGCGACTGGAAGACCGCGATCCTCGTGCGGGTCGCCAATGTCATGGGTGCAGGGCTCCCGGGCGGCGCGAGCCTCATGGAGGACTACACCTATCACCTCACCCCGGGCGAAGAGAAGATTCTCGGGGCGCACATGCTCGAGGTGAGCCCGACGTTGTCGAGCGAAAAGGCGAGCCTAGAGATTCATCCGCTCGGCATCGGCGGCAAAGAGGATCCCGTGCGGCTCGTATTCACGGCCGATTCGGGGCCTGCTTTAGTCGTCGCTTTGAGTGACATGCGGGACAGGTTCCGCCTCGTCGCAAACGTGGTCACGAACGTGCCTCTCGACGAGCCGATGCCCAATCTCCCGGTCGGTCGAGCGGTGTGGAAGCCACAACCCGACTTCGCGACATCCGCTGCAGCGTGGCTCACCGCGGGCGCTGCGCACCACACGGTCATGTCGACCGCCGTGGGGGTGGATGTCTTCCGCGATTACGCCGACATGGCGTCAACAGAACTTCTCGTCATTGACGAGAACACAACCCTGCGCGAGTTCCAGAAAGAGGTCCGCTGGAACGCGGCCTACTACCGACTGGCGCAGGGAATGTAACAAACTTGCCGGAACCCTCGTTCCGGACAGGGGTTCGACTTTCATGGACGAAGTCGAACGCAAAGCACCAAAAATCGACACAGACGTCCATCAATCGAAAGGAAACACAGTGAAGAAGAGGACTATTCTCTCTCTCGTTGCTGCTGGTGCCATGGTTGCAGGCCTCGCGGCTTGTGCACCGGCCGGCGACAGCGGAACCGGTGGCGAAGGCGGCCTGATCGGCGTCGCAATGCCCACGAAGTCGTCCGAGCGTTGGATCGCCGATGGCGATGCACTCAAGGCGACCCTCGAGGAGCAGGGCTTCACCGTCGACCTGCAGTACGCAGAAGACGACATCCCCACGCAGGTCAGCCAGGTCGAGAACATGATCACCAAGGGCGCTAAGGCCCTGATCATCGCCGCGATCGACGGCACGACCCTGACGAGCGTTCTTGAGACGGCTGCAGAGGGTGACATTCCTGTCATCGCTTACGACCGCCTCATCCGCGACTCGGGCAACGTGAACTACTACGCCACGTTCGACAACTTCCTTGTTGGACAGCAGCAGGCGTGGACGCTCCTCAACGGCCTCGGCCTCACGGAGCTTGACGGCGCTGCAATCGCGGACGCGCCTGCCGGCCCGTTCAACGTTGAGCTGTTCGCCGGTTCACTTGACGACAACAACGCATTCTTCTTCTTCAACGGCGCAATGGACATCCTCCAGCCGCTGATCGACGACGGAACGCTCGTTGTAAAGTCGGGCCAGGTTGACATCGAGCAGGCCGCAACCCTTCGTTGGGACGGCGAAGTTGCCCAGAGCCGCATGGAGGACCTCCTCACTGCGAACTACTCTGACGGCAGCAAGGTCAACGCGGTTCTCTCGCCGTACGACGGCCTTTCCCGCGGAATCATCGGCGCCCTCACCGACGCCGGTTACACCGTAGGCGAAGGCTGGCCGATCATCTCGGGCCAGGATGCTGAAGTTGACTCCGTCAAGGCAATCCTCTCGGGCGAGCAGTACGCAACCATCTTCAAGGACACTCGCGAACTCGCGAAGGTCGCTGCAGGAATGGCTGTTGCACTCCTCAACGGAACCGAGCCGGAAATCAACGACACGACGACGTACGACAACGGCGTTCTCGTAGTGCCGTCGTACCTCCTCGGACCGGTACCGGTTGTCAAGGCAAACGTCAAGGAAGCCCTTGTTGACACGGGCTACTGGACCGCTGCGGAGATCGGCCTGTAATTCAGGCTAGCTAACCGTTAGTAAAAACCCGCTGGTGGTGGGGAAGAATTCTTCCCCA
>JANOOQ010000083.1:0-1768 GCA_031421515.1 Leifsonia sp. | reverse complement strand
GGACCCGGCCGCGATGGAAACCTGGGGGGGCGCTCGCGAGACTCGTACGCTGGTGAGGGGCGTGCGCACGCACACGGCCGCGGCGATGGTCGCGAATGCCTTTACAGCGCCACACGTCACCGAGTTTCTCACGGTCGATGTCACGCGCACCGTCGAGCTGGTGTCGCGGCTCAAGGCGCGCGGCGAACTCGCGAGTGTGCTCGCGGTCGTCGCGAAGGCCCTGTGTCTCGCGGTGTCACGCAACCCGAGCCTCAATTCGCGGTGGGACGAAGCGGCCGGCGAGATCGTCGAGTTCGGCTATGTCAACCTCGGCATCGCGGTCGCGACGGATCGTGGGCTCATGGTGCCCAATATTGCGGATGCCTCGACCCTCGCCCTCGGCGAACTCACGACGGCGATCACCGAGCTCGCCGCGGCAGCGCGTTCGGGCACCACGACACCGAAGGCGCTCGCGGGAGGCACGATCACGATCTCGAACGTCGGCGTCTTCGGAATCGACGCGGGCACTCCGATTCTCAACCCCGGCGAGGCGGCGATTCTCGCGACGGGGGCGGTGCGCCGAATGCCGTGGGAGCACGAGGGCGCCGTTGCACTGCGCGAGGTCATGACGTTGAGCTTGTCATTCGACCATCGGCTCGTCGACGGCGAGCAAGGCGCGCGGTTCTTGGTCGACATCGCCCGGATCCTTGAGGATCCAGGCAGTGTATTGCTGCTGGGCTAACCGCTAGCTGCGCAGCGCCGCGAGCGCCATCGACTCAAGGATGCCGCGGGTTTCGCGCGTGCTGCCGCTGTGCGGGGTTGAGTTGATGAGTCCGAAGGTCGCGTGCGCGCGAGTGCGAAGCATGGGCCGCGCGGCGTCGGGTGAGAGGGCTGCAAGCACGTCGACCCACAGCTCGACGTAGCTGCGCTGCAGCGCGCGCACGGTGTGACGGTCCGGGTCGGCGAGACTATCGAGGTCCCGATCCTGCACTCGGATGACGTTGGCGTTAGCGAGCGCGAAGTCGACGTGGAACGCGATGAGTTGGCTCAGGGCGGCCGCGGCATCCGCTGACTTCTCGACGACGGCCTGGCCGCCGACCCAGAGCCCTTCGCTCACCCCCACGAGCATCGCGCCGAGCACGGCTTGCTTTCCGTCGAAGTGTCGATACACCGCCGGGCCGCTCACGCCCACCGCTGCGCCGAGTTCTTCGAGCGAGACGCGGTCGAATCCACGCTCGGCGAAGAGTCGAGCGGCGGCCGTGAGCAGGGCCGTGCGCCGGTCGGCTTTCGCGCGCCCGCGAGCGGTCGTGGGCTTTGCGGGTGTGGAGGGCACGCCTCCACTATAGACAACACAGTTAATGCGCACTAACCTAAATTCAGTTAGTGACGACTAACCGTAATTCGGAAGGCGGCCGATGCAGACGCTCGAGAGCAGCATCGTGATGGATGCCACGGCCGAAGCCACGATGACGACTCTCGTGGCCGAACTGCGCGAGCGCATGGCAACGGCTGCCCTCGGCGGACCGGAGTCCTCGCGCGAGCGCCACGTCGCGCGCGGCAAACTGCTTCCGCGTGAGCGCATAGCCGAGTTGCTCGACTCGGGAAGCCCGTTTCTCGAGCTCGCCGCGCTCGCGGCGGACGGCCTGTACGACGGCGACGCGCCCGGCGCTGGCGTCATCGCGGGCATCGGTCTCGTGAACGGCAGACACGTGCTCGTCATCTCGAACGACGCGACCGTCAAGGGCGGCACGTACTTTCCCCTCACGGTCAAAAAGCACTTGCGCGCTCA
>JANOOQ010000082.1:0-1535 GCA_031421515.1 Leifsonia sp. | reverse complement strand
GCCAGCGCAAGCGCATCGCGGTGCAGATCGGCGTAAGTCAGGTCAAAGGATGTCTCGGCGTCCTCATAGAGCGTGATCAGCACGCGCTCGGGGTGGCGTTGCAGGTGCCACTCAAAAACGTCCACCAGCGTCTGGAGCGTGTCCGGCGGGTACGGCGCCTCGGATGCCGGGTCCTCGGTGGTGATCGTGCTCGTGCTCGTGCTGGTGCGCGCATCTGCGGCCGCGCCAAGGCCGATATCGCGCTGCTCGACGGAAGCTGCAGGCGCGCCAACCCGGTCCACCGTTCGTGTGATGAATCGCAGCAAGTCGCGCGGCGTCTCGGCTTCGGTGAGCGCGGCTTCGCTCAGTGACACGCCCAGATCGTGGTCGATGCGGGCGATCAGTTCGACGCGGGCCAGGCTGTCCAAACCGAAGTCGCGCTCTAGCGAGTGGTCCCACCCGAGTGAGGCGGCGAGCTTCGCCTGCGGCCGCAACTCGTCGGCCACGGCGCGCACCGCGCCCAGCAAGCGCGGCGCCAATGCTTCGATGTTTGGCGTGCCGGGCGCGTCGGGCCGAGGCGGCAGATCAGCGTCACTCATTTGCGACGGACACCCGGCGCAGGCGCAAGGCGAGCGAAGGCAGGTCGACGATCGCATGGCCGATGGCTTTGCATGATGCCGGCAGGATGATGGCGCCGACGAGGACGCTCGCGCGCACGTCGCCGGGGGCGAGCGGACTGGCATCGAAGATCGCAAGCACGAACGCGGCGGAGATGATCACGGCCTGCCGCCCCTCGGCGATGGCGCGGATCGACTTCTGCCTTTCCGGGTTCATGGTCATCTCTGAAGCTGCAATGCCAGCGTACTGCCGTGAGTTACAGCCCGGCGAGTTCACGGCTGCTGCGCGGATGCCATGCACGATTGAACGCCAGAAGGGCTTCGGTGGGTTTGTCGTGTGTCAAGCAATTGATGGCTCGAATCGTGACTTCAATCGACCGGCAGTCAAGCCAGGACCGTCTGCCCATCGAGTTGACCGAGTGCAGCGTCGGAAACCCGTACGCCGCGCACCCTATTGGCTCGGCGTGCCGCATGCGCACAACGTGGTGTCGAGCGTGGCGTTCCTGATCGTCGGCGTCGTCGGCCTGCAGCGGCTGTCGAAGTCGAGCGTGTCGTTCACTGATGCACGCGAACGCTGGCCCCATACCGTGTTCTTAGCGAGCGTCGTGGCGGTAGGTTTTGGCTCGGTCCACTACCACCTCGCGCCCCGCCACGGAAGCTTGTTCTGGGACCGGTTGCCGATGAGCCTGGCCTTCATGTCACTGCTCAGCGCCGTGCTGGTCGAGCGTCAGGGCCCGCGCGTCGGCCTGCGGCTATTTCCCTGGTTGGTATGCGTTCCGCGAACCACACCCTTGCGTTGTTGAAGACGACGTGCTGAGGGAGTGCTACGCGGCGACGGCGTCGAGCGGGGCGCCGTGCGGCTCGACGGCGACGGTGATGCCGGCCGAGGCTCGCCAGTTGTGGGGCAGAAGCTGGGCGAGGTCGCGGTTCTTCAGCGTG
>JANOOQ010000081.1:0-3689 GCA_031421515.1 Leifsonia sp. | reverse complement strand
AACCAGTCGCCTGAGATGAAGGCCAGCCCCATGTACCGCCAGCAGCGAGTGCTGCTCTACTTGCTGCCGCTCGTGTTCGCATTCTCGGGCTTCACATTCCCGCTCGGCGTCATGATGTACTGGCTCGTCTCGAATTTCTGGACCATGGGGCAGCAGTTCATCGTCATCCGCAACATGCCGACCCCGGGAAGCGAGGCTGCGCTCGCTCGCGAAGCACGGATCGCCAAGCAGCGCCAGCGGCGGGGCATCATAGAGGAAACTCCCGAAGGCCCTCTCATGGTCGAGGAACCCAAGAAGCCGCAGCGACAGCAACCAACCGGCAAGAGCCGCTCGAAGAAAAAGAAGAAGTGAGTGACGTGACCGAGACCACGCAAGAAGAGACCACAGCCCTCGACGAAGCTGTCATCGAGCCCAATGACCGGGCTGCCGACTCGAGCGCGCCCTCCGCGGTACAGCTCGAAGAAGAAGGCGAGATCGCCGCCGACTACATCGAGGAACTTCTCGACATCACAGACCTCGACGGCGACATCGAGATCGACGCGCGCGGTGGGCGGGCCTACTTGTCAGTGACTTCGAGTGATGAAAGCAGCCTTCGACTCCTCTCGAAGCCAGACACGGTCAACGCGCTCCAGGAACTCACGCGCATCGCAGTGCAAACCAAGACGGGGTCGTTCTCGCGCATGATTCTCGACGTTGGCGGATCGCGAGAGGCGCGAGCGAGCGAGCTCGCGCTCTTGGTCGACAAGGCTGCAGAGAAGATTCAGGCGGGTGCTGCATCCGCCGCGCTCCCTCCAATGTCGTCGTACGAGCGCAAGCTTGTTCACGACATCGCATCGGACCGAGGACTCTCTTCACAGTCCGAGGGCGAAGGGCGCGACCGCCACACGGTGCTCACGCTTCCGTAAATGTTTCACGTGAAACAATGACGATTGAGACTGAGCCGGATGTCGCGGCTGCTCTATTCGGCGACCGGATCGAACTAGCTCGCGCGTACACCGCCGACCTTGGGCGGCGTGGCGAGGAACTGGGTCTCATCGGCCCCCTCGAGCTTCCGCGCTTGTGGTCGAGGCACATCATCAATTGCGCACTAGTCGCCCCGCTGCTTCGCGCAGGCGTCGTCGGCGACGTCGGAAGCGGAGCCGGTCTGCCCGGGCTCGTGCTCGCGATCGCCCGCCCAGATGCGCACCTCGTGCTCATCGAACCGATGGAGCGCCGCACGGATTGGCTTCGTCTCGAGGCCGAAGAGCTGGGGCTCAACAACGTCACAGTTGTCAGAGCTCGCGCCGAAGAAGCCGTGCTCGAGTCGAAACTCGATCAGGTCACCGCTCGAGCCGTAACGGCGCTATCGAAGCTGATCCTGGCGACGGCTCCCCTCGTGAGGGCGGGCGGAGAGATGATCTTCATGAAGGGCGCCCGCGTCAACGACGAGGTGGAGGCCGCGGCAAAGGCCATTCGAAAGGCTCGCTTGAGCCACATCGAGGTACTCACGCTCGGCGACGGGATCGCGCCGGATGAGACTCGAGTGTTTCGGGCTACAGTGGACTGACCATCCATCGAACCCATGCGGGCAGTGAGCCCTGCGCTTCCAGAAGGTTTCACGTGAAACATCCCGATGGCGACATCGCCGCGTCGACGAGCACGTTCGACGAATCGACTCCGTTAGCCCGCGAGCTCGCCGAAATGACGCGCCGCCGGCAGGCCCTCGCTTCTGAGCGGCTCCCACTTCCCACCGAAACACGCGTTTTCACCGTCGCCAATCAAAAGGGAGGGGTGGGCAAGACGACGACAACCGTCAATCTCGCAGCCGCCCTTGCTCGCGCTGGTGCTCGCGTACTCGTGATCGACCTGGATCCTCAAGGCAACGCTTCGACGGCTCTCGGGGTAGAACATCGCTCCGAAACCGTGAGTGTCTACGACGTCATCATCAACGATGAACCCATGGCTGGGGTCGTACAAAAGAGCCCGGAGTTTGATGGCTTGTATTGCGTTCCCGCGACCATCCACTTGGCAGGCGCTGAAATCGAACTCGTGTCGCTCGTCGCGCGCGAACAGCGCTTGCGTACGGCGCTAGAGCAATTCTTCGCGCAAACGGAGGAGCTCTTTCACTACGTCTTCATCGATTGCCCACCGTCGCTCGGCCTTCTCACGATCAACGCTTTCGTAGCGGCCCGCGAAGTGCTGATTCCGATCCAGTGTGAGTACTACGCACTCGAGGGCCTCAGCCAGTTGCTCAGCAACATCCAGCTCATCGAGCGTCACCTCAACCCCCGTTTGACGGTATCGACGATTCTGCTCACGATGTACGACTCGCGAACGAACCTCGCCAATCAAGTCGTGCAGGATGTTCGCGAGCACTTCCCGGAGCAAGTGCTCGACACCGTCATTCCGCGGTCCGTGCGCATCTCCGAAGCCCCGAGCTACGGGCAAAGCGTCATTAGCTACGACGGCAGCTCCCCCGGGTCGTTGTCTTACCTAGAAGCCGCCGCCGAGATCGCACGTAGAGGAGCACCAAAGTAATGGCGACACCCAAGCGAACGGGACTCGGCCGCGGCATTGGAGCGCTCATCCCCGGCACCGACGACGCCTCACAACGTCCCGTCGACGTCTTCTTCCCATCGGGCACGGGAGAGCGCCAGGGCCTTCTCGCAGTGCCCGGGGCACGACTCGCCAATCTTGAGCCCGATGACATCGCCCCCAACGCGCAACAGCCTCGTATGGAGTTCCGCGCCGAGGAGCTCGAGGAGCTTGTCGTCTCGATCCGCGAGATCGGAGTACTTCAGCCGATCGTCGTACGACCGATCGCGGGCGCATCCGCTAAACCGCACTTCGAACTCATCATGGGTGAGCGCCGATTGCGCGCTACGAAGCAACTCGGCCTTGCGAGCATCCCGGCCGTCATCAAGAACACGGCTGACGAAGACATGCTTCGGGATGCCCTGCTCGAGAACCTTCACCGGGCCAACCTCAACGCGCTGGAAGAGGCGTCCGCCTACCAGCAGCTACTCTCCGACTTCGGGATCACCCAGGACCAGCTCGCCAGCCGTATCGGCCGATCACGGCCACAGATCACCAACACCCTTCGCCTGCTCAAGCTGCCGCCGAGCGTGCAAAAGCGGGTCGCTGCCGGCGTGCTGAGCGCAGGCCATGCCCGCGCGGTGCTCGCGGCAGGGGATGCCGAGGCCATGGAGCGACTCGCGGACAAGATCGTCAACGAGGACCTCTCCGTGCGCGCGGCCGAGGCGGCCGCGGGACAGCTCTCTACGAAGTCTGCGGCCAAGACGAAGCCGACCGCGGGAAAGCGCCAAGGCCAGCTCGACGAGGTGGCCGAGCAATTGAGTGACCGACTCAACACGCGCGTCAAGGTGAGCCTCGGGGCGAGCAAGGGTCAGATCGTCATCGACTTCGCTACCGTCGCCGACCTCAACCGCATTCTCGGTGAGCTTGGCCAGCCTGGCTTCAACCGGTAGCTTCCGTGGAGATCGCAGCCGGGCATCCGCTCGACGCCGACGTGCTCGCCTTGCTTCACGAGCACCTCGCCGACATGCACGCGACCTCCCCGGCCGAGAGCGTGCACGCCCTCGACCCTGAGGCGCTCACTGACCCCGCAATCTCCTTCTTTACGGCACGCGACGAAGGTGTACTGCTCGGGTGCGGGGCGCTGTTCGATCACGGGGACGGCTCGGGCGAGG
>JANOOQ010000080.1:0-6719 GCA_031421515.1 Leifsonia sp. | reverse complement strand
TGACGTGCCGACGTCGGAGCCAGTGGATCCCGCGGCTCCCGTCGACCCGATCGATCCTGCTGACCCTGCTGACCCTGTCGACCCGGCGGCACCGGTTGAGCCCGTCGACCCTGTTGACCCCGGCCTCACTCCCGAACCCGTCGACCCTGGCCTCACCCCCGAG
Source organism: Leifsonia sp. (assembly GCA_031421515.1). Lineage (GTDB taxonomy): Bacteria > Actinomycetota > Actinomycetes > Actinomycetales > Microbacteriaceae > Rhodoglobus. The sequence continues at coordinate 6,556 of JANOOQ010000080.1, read as the reverse complement.
CCCGAGCCGACCGCCTTCGTTCCCGAAATCATCGCGGTGACAATCGACGAAGCCGAGTCGACCCTCCTTCTCATGTGGGACTCGGAAGGCAACGCGTGGCTCGTCCCCGGATTCGCGATGCTCATGCCCGAGGGCTGGTGGACCTCGGTCGTCTCGCTCGTTCCCGGCGTAATTGAGATGCCGGAACCCACCATGATCGAACCATTCGTGACCGAGGTCGGCGAGCCCGCCGTCCCCTAACGGGCGTGAGGACGGACTACCGGTACGCCCTTAACTGCACGAAACGGCCTCGCCTCCTGTGGGCGGGGTCGTTTCTGGTTTGGCGCGGCCCCGTCTCGGCCTCGGGTCGATTGTGTCGGCCTGTCGATGGGTCCACTCCTCCACAGGCCATCGCATCGCAACTTGTCCACCGGTTTCTGAATTCTGTTCACATCTATGTTCGAGTCTGAAATACTTGACGCATGGCAGTTCTAGAAGATACGTTCGCCGAATCGCTTGCTGCGGTTCGGCTCGCGACCTGCGCGCTGCCCACTTCGGTTGCCACTTTTCGAGCCCTCGACGACGACCACTTGCAGAGCGCTCAAAGCACACTCGCCGAGGCGCGTCGTGCCCTCGACGCGTCGGCCTCGGTAATCGCAGGCGAGATCAGCCATCGCTCGCGCACGGAACTCGGCTACAACGGTTTGGCTCAACGCCAGGGGTTCCGCACACCCGAGAAGCTCGTTCAACATGCGACAGGATCAACTGCTCGGGATGCCGCGACTCTCGTCACCGTGGGCACACTCGTTCACGACGCCGAAGCCGCCCTCACCCTCGACCTGGCGGCCCAGAACGCCGAGTTGCCCGAGCCGTGGCTCCTCGCGGTCGGGAGTGCCGTCGCGTCCGGCGCCCTCGCCCCGACGGCCGCGCAAGCGATCCGCACTGGTCTCGGCCGCCCATCCGGGCTCATCACGATTGAGCGGCTCGCTGCCGCAGCGCATTCCCTTCTCGTTGAAGCGGCCGAGCTCGACGCAGATGCACTACTCGCTCGAGCTCGTCAACTCCGCGATGAGCTCGATGATGCTGGAGTTGCCGAACGCGAACAACAGATTCACGAGGAACGCTGCGTGCGCAGAGTGCGCCGACCCAACGGCCTCAGCCGATTCATCATTGACCCTGACGTCGAGTCTGCGGCGTTTCTCGACGACCTGTATGACAGGGTGACCGCACCTCGACGCGGCAATGTCTCGTTCATTAGCGACGAAGATCGAGCGTGGGCGGATTTCGCGACTCACGACTCTCGAACGACCGACCAATACGTGCACGACGCGTTCACCGACCTCCTCCGACTCGCCGTCTCGTCGGACACCCCGGCCTCCCGTGCGGTGATTGGCTCCCGTCAGCCCTCGGTGCGCGTACTAGTGACCGCCGTGGCTCTGGAGTCCCGCAACGGTATCGGTCGAATCGAAGGCATCTCTACCCCCGTATCGCTCGCGACTGTAGAACGAATTGCGTGTGCCGACGGTGTCGTTCCTGTGATCTTTGATGGCGCCGGAAACGCGCTCGACGTCGGTCGCGAACAGCGATTGTTTACGGGGCGCCAGCGCATCGCGCTTGCCGCTCGCGATGGTGGATGCAGGTTTCCGGGTTGTGACCGACCACCGAGTTGGTGCGAGGCGCACCACATCGACCACTGGCATCGAGACCGAGGGCGAACTGATCTTGACCGCGGCATATTGCTGTGCCGACATCACCACATGCTCGTGCACAATAACCACTGGGAGATCGAACACAACCCGGTGCTAGGCGACGCTGGGTACCGCTTGATCCCTCCGGCGTCCATTGATACCAAGCGGATGCCGCGGCCGTTGCCCACGAAGAGTGCCGCTATGCGCGACCTCATGGCCGTCGTGGCGAGCTAGGTAGGGGCCAGTTGGGCCAGCAGCGTGGGATGGTACGGCGTGCTGGGTGGTACCGCATGCTAGGTGGAACCGCGTGCTGGGTGGGCCTGCCCGGGTGCACACCCGAGTTCCAGCTAGGCGTTCGCCCGCTCGAGAACCAACTCGCGCACGCGCGCCGCATCCGCTGATCCGGCCATAGCCTTCATGACGGCACCGATCACAGCTCCGGCCGCCTGCACCTTGCCCTCGCGGATCTTCTCGAGCACATCGGGCTGACCAGCTAGTGCAATATCGATCGCGGCAATGAGCGCAGTGTCATCCGACACGACCTTGAGACCGCGCGACTCGACGACCTCGGCGGGCGAGCCCTCGCCCGCGATGACCCCCTCGAGCACTTGGCGAGCTAGCCGATCGGTCAATACGCCGGTCTCGATAAGAGTCACGAGGGCAGCGACATCCACAGGGCTAACCAAAGAAACTGGGTCGACCCCACGCTCGTTGGCGATTCGGGAAATCTCGCCGAGCCACCACTTGCGCGCTTGCGCCGGACTTGCTCCAGCGGCCGTCGTTTCGACGAGTTCCACCAAGAGTCCGGCGTTGACGACGTCTTGAAACTCAAGCTCGGTGAAACCCCACTCCCCCTGAAGCCGCTTACGCCGCAAAGCGGGGGCCTCAGGAAGTGCAGCTCGAAGCGACTCGATGAGTTCGACACTCGGCTCGACGGGCAACAAGTCAGGCTCCGGGAAGTAGCGGTAGTCGTCCGCATCGCTCTTGGGGCGACCCGCCGAAGTCACTCCCGTGTCTTCGTGCCAGTGACGGGTCTCTTGGATGATCGTGCCGCCGGCGCTCAAGATCGCCGCTTGACGTTGGATCTCAAAACGAATCGCACGTTCGACGCTACGCAAGCTATTGACGTTCTTCGTCTCGGTGCGCGTACCGAGCTTGTCGCTACCGCGCGGTCGCAACGACACGTTCGCGTCGCAACGCAAGTTGCCTCGTTCCATGCGTGCTTCCGAAATACCGAGCGCGACGACGATGTCACGAATCGCGGAGACATAAGCCTTACCGACCTCGGGCGCGTCGTGCTCGGCTCCCTCGATCATCTTCGTGACGATCTCGACCAACGGCACACCCGCTCGGTTGTAGTCGACGAGCGAATACTCGGCACCCTGGATGCGGCCAGTCGCGCCACCGACGTGCGTGAGCTTGCCTGCATCCTCTTCCATGTGCGCGCGTTCGATCGGCACCGTGATCATGCGCCCGTTGGGCAGCTCGATCTCGACACTTCCTTCAAACGCGATCGGTTCGTCGAACTGACTGATCTGGTAGTTCTTCGCGAGGTCGGGGTAGAAGTAGTTCTTACGCGCAAACCGACTCGACGGTGATATCTGGCACCCGAGTGCGAGTCCGAGGCTGATCGAGTACTTCACTGCCTCCTCGTTGACGACTGGAAGGCTACCCGGCAGACCCAAATCGACAGGCGTGATCATTGTGTTGGGCTCGCCGTGCTCGGCGCCGCGCGCGGCCGGGTTGGGTGCATCCGAGAACATCTTCGTGCGCGTGTTGAGCTCAACGTGCACCTCGAAACCGAGCACGGGCTCGAAGAGTTCGAGGGCTTTGTCGTAGTCCATGAGTTGCGCTTTGGCCATTGTTCGATTCTAGACGGGGCCGGATGCGCGGCTGGCCCGCGAGGCTTGGCGCCGGCCGCGGCGCGGAGTCCGGCCCGTTGAGCGCAGGCGCGCGGTTCGCCGCGTACGTGATGCGGGCGGTGCTAGACCGAGGCGCGAATAGCGGGGTCGATCGAGCCCGGCTCGAGGGAGGCATCCGCTTGCCGTTCCAATCGAACGAACGCGATGCCCGTGAGAATAAGGGCTCCACCAAGCAACTGCACGATCGAGAGCGCCTCCCCCAAGAGGATCCACGCAAACATCGAAGCGAAGATCACCTCGAGCAAGCCGACAAACGACATGAGTCGAGAACCCAACATCCCGGCCGCTGTGATGCTTGCCCAATACGGAAGCGCAGTGCTCACGACCGCGACAAAGAGCAAGGGTGCCCACCACGGTGATTGCCCGCCGAGCATGGCGACCGAACCGAAGCTCGCGGTGAACGGAACTGCCCCGATCAGACCGACGACCGTGAGCACAAGCCCTCCGAGCAAGAGGCCAGTCGCGGCATACGCCACGGACGGAAGCCCATCGCTCGGCCGCGCCGCGATGACGTAGTAGACGGCGCAACCGACTGCAGCGAGCGCCGCGAAGATCAGCCCGAGCGGGTCGAGCGGACCGCCAGCAGCGGCACCGAGGCCCACCACGAGAAAGAGCCCCGCGATCGCCGCGACCGAACCAATCAGCACCACTGCCCGCGGCATCGTGCGCGTCGTCGCCCACACGAACGCGACAAGCAAGAGCGGCGCAAGGTACTCGATCAGAATCGCGGTACTCACCGGGATGCGCTGCACGGCGGCAAAGTAGACGAGCTGCGTCGCGGCTACCCCCACGAGACCCATCCCGAGGATGCGCCACCTCGCACGCCACACCGATGACCAGCGACCCCGTAAAGCGAAGAGCGCGAGCGGCAGTAGCACGAGCCCCGCTACCCCGGCACGCACCGCGACCGCCGCCGCGGGGCTCCAGCCTGACTCGAGCACGGGCTTGATGAACGCGCCGGAGGTTCCGAACATGAGCGACGCGAGCGTGCCGATGATCAAGCCGCGAGTCGTCGAGTTGTGTCTAACCACGGGAGCCACGGAATGCTCGCTCACCGCGAGCTAGCCGAGTTGGGGCGCACGCGAGAGCAGCGTGTGCCCCCACTGCTGCTCGAGAAGGCGCTCGAGTGTTGCCCCAAGCGAGTACAGCCGGGCATCCTCTCGAGCGGGCGCCATGATTTGGAAACCGACTGGCAGGCCGTCCTCGGGAGCCAACCCCATCGGCAGCCCCATTCCCGGAACACCCGCAAGGTTGGCCGGAATCGTCGTGACGTCGTTGAGGTACATCGCGAGCGGGTCGGCGAGTTTCTCACCAAACTTGAAGGCCGTTGTGGGCGCCGATGGCGAGACAAGTACGTCCGCCTTCTCGAATGCGGCGTGAAAGTCCTGCTGAATGAGCGTTCGCACTTTTTGCGCGCTGCCGTAATACGCGTCGTAGTAGCCCGCGGATAGCGCGTAGGTTCCGAGGATGATGCGGCGCTTAACCTCGGGGCCGAACCCCGCTTCACGCGTCGCAGACATGACGTCTTCTACGGTTCCGCCGCCGACGGGGTTCACACGCATGCCGAAACGCACCGAGTCAAACTTCGCGAGATTGCTGGATGCCTCGGCCGGCAGAATCAGGTAATAGGCAGCCACGGCGTACTCGAAGTGGGGGGCCGAAACCTCCACGATTTCGGCACCGTTCGCCGTCAAGAGCTCGAGTGCCTCGTGGAACCGCTGCGAGACCCCGGCTTGAAAACCCGGACTATCGAGTTGCTTTACAACGCCGACGCGAAGGCCGTCGAGGCTTTCCGCGAGCGCTCCCGCTCTTGCCGCCGCGGCGAACGACGGCCATTCGGTGCGCAGCGAGGTCGAGTCGCGCGGGTCGTGCTTGCCGATGACGTCATGGAGGAGTGCTGCATCCAGCACCGTGCGCGAAACCGGTCCAACCTGATCGAGCGAACTCGCGAGTGCGATCGCCCCGTAGCGGGAAACCCCGCCGTACGTCGGCTTTACGCCGACCGAACCCGTGACAGCTGCAGGTTGGCGAATCGACCCGCCCGTGTCAGACCCGAGCGCAAGTGGAGCTTCGAACGCGGCAACCGCGGCCGCAGATCCGCCACCCGAACCGCCGGGAATTCGCGTCAAGTCCCACGGGTTTTTGGTCGGGCCGTATGCCGAGTGCTCGGTCGACGACCCCATCGCGAACTCGTCCATGTTGGTCTTGCCGAGCGCGATGAGTCCCGCTTGCTTGAGCAGCGCTACCGGCGTCGCATCGTACGGAGGGATCCAACCCTCGAGAATCTTAGAGCCGGCGGTAGACGGCATGCCCATTGTGCACAACACATCTTTGATCGCGATCGGCACACCGGCTAGCTCGTGCAGTTGCTCCCCCGCTGCTCGGCGCGCATCAATCGCAACGGCACCGTCTAGCGCGGTTGCCGACACGTGCAAGAACGCATGAACGTCGCCATCGACCGCGGCGATCCGGTCGAGATGCGCTTGAGTCGCCTCGACGGATGACACCTCCCGCGAGATGAGCGCGGCGGAAAGTTCGGCGGCCGTCCAGTGAATGAGTTCGCTTGATCCGGTCGTCGCGCCGCTCACTGCTCTTCCCCCAAAATTGCGCTCACCTTGAAGCGTGAGCCGTCGTGTTCTGGCGCGCCTGACAACGCTTGCTCGTTCGTGAGGGTCACACCGGGTACATCCGCTCGGTAGACATTCACGAGGGGGATCGGATGACTCGTCGCGGCAACGTCGTCGGTCGCTACCTCGCTCACCTTGGCGACGGAATCGACGATCGCGCTCAACTCACCTGTGAGACTCGCGATTTCGTCGGGCGTGAGCGCGATGCGCGCGAGATTCGCGAGGTGGGTGACGACGTCGGGAGTTATTTCTGACACTGCACAATTGTAGGGGAGCCGCACAGGGCCGAAGACGAGCTAACGGCGTGCGCACGCGGTCTTGAGCAGGCTGGGTTGCGACG
>JANOOQ010000079.1:0-3236 GCA_031421515.1 Leifsonia sp. | reverse complement strand
GCCTCGCGTCTCGACTAGCCATGTGGGGCCGACGCCTAGTAGGAGACACGATGCTCGTCGCGCGCGCGGCGCTTCACTTCTCGGAAGGCCACAAGTCGGACGAGGCTCGAGTTGAACCCGTTTTCACTGAACTCATCGCCGCGCACACTCGGCGAATGGACTTGCTAGGACTTACTGCCTGACAAGGCCGTGAATAAGTCGGCGTCTTCTTGAAGTCGCTTTCCCGGCAAGAGAAGCGCTGTCACAAGAGTTGCGATAACTGACGCGGCGAGGCTTGCGACCCAAATCCACGTGCCATCGAACGTGAGCCCGATCCACAGCAACGCGACCCACACGATTGCGGCGGTCGCAGCTCCGAGAGCGGGGAGCAAGAACATGCCGTACGTGCCACGCTTGGGCAGCGCGTAGCGAAAAATGGTTCCGAAGCCGGCACCGAGCACGGTGATGAAGAGAAGTTCCATGTGACTACGCCACAAATCCAACGCGGCGAGACTCTTCGCTACCTACCTCGAGGTATGCGAGCGACACGGTAGGCACGATGTAGACCTTGCCCTTGTCGTCGCTCAACTTAAGGAATTTGGCGTCGGCGTCGAGAGCGTCCGCAACAATCTTCTCGACTTGAGCCGAGGTCTGCGACGACTCGAAGCTGATCTCGCGGGGGCTGTTGGCAATGCCGATTCGAATGTCCACGAAAGACAGGCTACGACACAACCGCGGGAGCTCGGGCGACGTTCACTGTCAGCGCAGCCCACTACCGTGGAGCGCGTGGGCATTCAGGGATTCGAGGTGAGCGAAAGGTCACCCCGAGTCGCGCTCCTTGATGCGTCGCAGCGCGCGGTAATCGAGTTGCCGCTCGATGCTTCAGCGGCAGTCATCGGTGCGCCCGGCTCGGGAAAGACGACGACCCTCATAGAGCTAATTGCCGATCGAGTCATGGATCACGGGTTCGCGGCGGACGAGGTTCTCGCGCTCACGGTCTCGCGAGCGAACGCGACGACGCTTCGTGACGCGATCGCGTTGCGGGTAGGTGTCGCGACTACGGGACCGATGGCTCGCACGGTCAACTCACTCGCGTTCGAGATTGTTGGTGAGGCGGCGCGGTCGGCAGCCGTCGCACCTCCGCGCCTCGTGACGGGCGGGGATCAAGATGCCGACCTCGCTGCGCTTCTCGACGGGCACATCGAAAGCGGTACGGGCCCGCAATGGCCTGCGAGCCTCGGGCCGGACGTGCGCCAGACGCGGCGGTTTAGATCCGAGCTCCGGGAGCTCATGACTCGAGCGACCGAATTCGCCGTCAGTCCGGCGGACTTGCGCCTCTGGGGTGGTCAGCTGCAAAAACCGGAGTGGGTGGCATCCGCTGAGTTCATCGAAGAGTACGCCGCGGTCGTGAGCGTCGCACGAGAGCGACAACTCGATCAGTCCGAACTCGCGCAGTTCGCGGCACGTGCGATCGACGACGGTGAAGCGGGGGATCGCGTCGCGGGCCTTCGCCTCGTGGTAGTCGATGACTTTCAAGAGGCAACAGAAGCGGCTTTCACGGTGCTTCGCGCCCTCGCGCGCCGAGGAGTTGCCGTCGTCGCGTTTGGCGATCCGGATGTCGCGGCCGGCGCATTCCGCGGAGCCGAGCCCGACGCCCTCGGCCGACTCGCCGACGTACTCCGCATCTCGGGCCTGCGCACGCTCACGCTCGTCACCGGTCACCGTGGCGGGTCGGAGTTGCGCATCCTCACGCAACTCGTCACGGGGCGCATCGGGGCAGCGGCGGCCGGCACGCAACGTGGAGCCACGAGCGCCTGGCCCGGTGCAGCGGGTGCGATTGCGCATATCGAAGCGCGAACCCCCGCTCGTGAGTGGGCCGCGATCGCTCGCGAATTGCGGGAGCGCCACCTGATTCACGGCGTTGCGTGGGGCGACCTTGCCGTGGTTGTTCGCACGCGGTCCCAAGTCGAGACCGTGCGGCGCGCGCTCGCGCAAGCCGAAGTGCCCGTCATCGCCTCGGCGGGTGGATCAGCGCTTCGCGACGATCCATCGGCTCGAGCCCTCATTGCCGTCATCGACGCGGGAATCGGCCGAGTCGACCTGACACCTGACATCGCAATCGAGCTGTTGCTCGGACCGTTTGGCGGGCTCGACAGATTGGGCTTGAGAAAGCTGCGCCGCGCGTTACGCGCCGAGGAACTCGCGGGCGGCGGCAATCGCTCGGGCGACGATCTCATCGTCGAGGGACTCGGGGCGCCGGGTCGATTCGCCACGATCGACCACCGCGTAGCGCGAGCGGCTGAAAAGCTCGCGCTGACGCTCTCCGAGATTCGAGCGAACACGGGCTCGATTGAGCAACTCTTATGGCTCGTGTGGGACAAGAGCGGGCTCGCGAAGTTGTGGTTCGAGCAAGCGTTGGAGAGCGGCCCTGGAGCGGCAGAAGCCAACCGGCAACTCGACGGAGTCGTCGCCCTCTTCACTGCCGCTAAGCGGTTTGCAGAGCGACGTCCGCACGACCCGCCGGCGGTCTTCGTCTCGGAGGTTCTCGACGCTGACGTCGCGGAAGACACACTCTCGCCTCGCGCGGTCGACGACGCCGTGCTCATTGCGACCCCCTCGGGAATCGTCGGTCGCGAATTCGACACGGTCGTCGTTGCGGGTCTTCAGGAGGGCGGATGGCCGAACATGCGTCTGCGCGGATCGTTGCTCGGCCCCCAACACCTCGTGCGGGCGGTTCTCGCAATCGATTCGACGAGCCTCGATGAGCGTCGACTCGTTCGAGATGACGAGTTGCGGATGTTCGCGCTCGCGATCTCGAGAGCCCGAACTCGGCTCGTGGTTGCCGCGGTCGCAAACGACGATGAGGGTGTGAGTCCCTTGTTCGCGCTCGTGCAACCACGCTCTACCGCGATCGACACGCTACTTGCGCCGCCGTTCTCTCTGCGGGGGGTCACGGGGCGATTGCGCCGTGTGCTCACGGACGAGGCGGCTGGCGCGAGCATCCGCTCGGATGCTGCTTCGAGCCTTGCGGCTCTCAGCGCAGCGCGCGTCACGGGAGCGGATCCCAACTCGTGGCACGGATTGATGGAGATATCGACGACGAAGCCGCTCTTTGAGGGGCAGCTCGCGCCCGTGCGGCCATCGAGCATCGAGACGGTCGAGAAGTCGGCGCTCGATTGGTTTCTCGAGTCGGTTGCGAAGTCCGATCCCGGGATGGCCGCGAACGTCGGCACGATCTTGCACTCGGCGCTCGAGCT
>JANOOQ010000078.1:0-7383 GCA_031421515.1 Leifsonia sp. | reverse complement strand
CGTGCTTCCCGCGTCGCTCGGTACCGTCAACGGTCGCGGTGCTCCTGCTCGTGCATCCGTCGTCACATCGATCATCACGGGCGTCGTCATCGTGCTCTTCGCGGCTCTGCAGCTCGACCCGGTGCTCACGCTCTTCTTCTGGGCGAGTGGACTCGCGGTCGTCGCGATCGTGCTCATCGAGATTCTCGTGTGTGTCGCGGTCATCGCGTACTTCCGCAAGAACAAGGGTGACGAAAACATCTTCGTCACGATGATCGCGCCAGTGCTAGCCGCAATCGGCCTCGCACTCGGGTTGTACTTGCTCATGTCACGGTTCGCACTCCTCGCGGGAACCGTCGCAGAAGGTGTCGACCCGACCGTGACGCCGTGGGCGCTCAGCCCGCTCGGTTGGTTCCTCGTGCTGTTGCCATTCATCACTCTCGCCGTGGGATATGTGGTCTCCCGCATGCGCAAGGTGAATGCCGAACTCGTCAAGGACGTTGTTTCGTAGCACCTGTCTATAGCGGAGGCTCGGCGCACGCGCGTCGGGCCTTCGTGGTTTAACCCGCTACTTCCACCAGTCGTCGAACATCGACACCGGCACGGCTCGCTTGTGGCGTGTCGACGCGTAGCGCTGCTCAATCGCTTCTGCGACGGATGCCTCGACCTCGAGTCCCTCGAGATAGTCATCGATTTGCGTGTAGCTGAGCCCCAGGTTGGCCTCATCGGTCTGGCCGGGATTATCGTCGAGCAGGTCGGCAGTGGGCGCCTTGAGGTAGAGCCGCTCGGGAGCCTCAAGGTGCTGCAGTAGCGAACGGCCTTGGCGCTTCGTGAGTCCCGTGAGCGGCAGCACATCTGCCCCGCCGTCGCCGAACTTCGTGAAGAATCCCGTGACGGCCTCAGCCGCGTGGTCTGTGCCCACGACGATGAGCCCGGATCGCCCGGCGAGGGCGTATTGCGCGATCATGCGCGCTCGCGCCTTGACGTTGCCCTTCGTGAAGTCCGCCATCTCGGTGCCCGTCGCTGTGAGGTACTCCCCCTCGAATCCGTCGACACCGCTCTTGATGTTGAACGTCAGCTCCTTGTCCGCGCGGATGAAGTCGAGCGCGAGCTGGGCATCCGCTTCGTCCTGTTGCACGCCGTAGGGCAACCGCACGGCCGTGAACTCGGCTTCGACGCCCTCTGCTCGCAATTCTTCGACAGCGAGCTGACACAAGCGGCCTGCGAGCGACGAATCTTGCCCACCACTGATACCAAGGGCTAAGCCCTTTGCTCCGGATGCGCGCACGTACGCCTTGAGAAAGTCGATCCTTGCGCGAACCTCAGTCGCGGGGTCGACTGTCGGTCGAACGTTGAGGTCGGAGATGATGTGGGCCTGAAGCTCTCGCATGCCTCGAATCTACCGGGACGGCTGCGGGTGCGCCGAACGGACACGTCGAGGGGATGGCGCGATTCGCGTACATTGACACCACCGTCCTGTTTCGCGTACATTGCAGTGTATGTTGCGTTTCGCGTACATGTGGACGGAAGGAAGGTGCAGACCATGACGAACCTGACGACCTCGACCGACCTCGGACGCGCAATCCGCGACCGCCGCCTAGAACTCGGCTATACCCAGCAACAGCTGGCCGAGCGGGTCGGAGTCGCCCGCCAATGGATCGTCAAGGTTGAGAACGGCAAGGCGCGGGCTGAACTCGATCCCTTGCTTCGCACCCTGTTCCAGCTCGACCTGGAGCTGCACGTCTCCCCCGTCGAGCGCGCCGACGACCTCGATGACTACGTGCAGTCCTTTGCCGACGAACTCGACCCACCTACTGCGGCAGGAGTCGACCGATGACCAGGATCCTCGCCGTGTATATGGGCGAGCGGCGCGCCGGCACTTTGGAGTGCGACGTGCGCGCCTCCAGCTTTGAGTACGACCGCGCTTACCTCGCGACGCGAGGCGCGACCCCGCTCTCGCTCTCCTTGCCGCTTCGGCCGGGAATCTACGCTCCGGAAGTGGTCGATCCGTTCCTGTGGGGATTACTCCCCGACAACCCGGAGACCCTGCAACGATGGGCGGTTCTGGCGCGCCCGCAGGCGGACGAGCACAACCCGTTCTCCCTCCTGCAGCACTTCGGCCGCGACTGCGCTGGAGCCGTGCAGTTTCTGCCCGAGGGCGAACATCCCGACGCCTCAGAGGATATCCATTGGGTCGACGATGCGGATATCGGCGCGCAGTTGCGCGCCCTGGACGCCGATCCGAATGCGTGGACCTTCAAGGACACCGAAGGCAGGTTCAGCCTGGCAGGGGCGCAGGCCAAGTTCGCTCTGACGCAGATCGACGGCAGGTGGGGCCGTCCGCTGGGCAGCACCCCTACCACCCACATCTTCAAGCCCGGCATACCTGAGTTTCGCGAACAGGCCCTCACCGAGCACGTTTGCGTCGCCCTTGCCCGCCGCCTCGGACTCCCGGCGGCTCGGACTGCGATCCGGTCCTTCGACGGCAGCCACGCGATCGTCGTCGAACGCTACGACCGGCGAAGCACTTCAGCGGGGATCGAGCGGTTGCACCAGGAGGATCTCTGCCAGGCACTCAGCGTCTCACCGTCGCAGAAGTATCAAGACGACGGTGGCCCGGGTATCCGCGAAATCGTGGACCTGTTCCGACGCGCGCAGCCCAAAGATCGCGCCGACGCCACCGCTCACCGTTTCCTCCTCGGCGTCGCCTTCAACTGGCTCATCGCAGCCCCGGACGCGCACGCCAAGAACTACTCCCTTCTCCTGCAAGGATCTGCCACCGCGCTCGCTCCGCTTTACGACATCGCGACGCTCACCCCCTACGACCAATACAAGACCGACGCCGCCCGCCTCGCGCAGGCCGTCGACGGCAGCTACCGCCTCATCGACATCGACGCGGCCTCGTGGCAATCCCAGGCGGCCGACATTGGCCTAGACGGCACGGCGTTCGTCAACACGCTTCGCGTGCTCGCCGCCCGTGCCCCTGCCGAGATCGACAGGCTATGTACCGCCTCAGATGTCCTCGCCATCGATGCACAATTCGCGGCAGACCTTCGTCATGCCCTCCGCGAGCGCGTGGCGGGCGCCCAAGCCCAGCTCCGCTGACCGATCGGGTCGCGTCGGCCCCGCGTGTGGAGATGGGTCGAGGCGCCAATGGCGATCGTGGCTCACCTTGAGTTCGCTGAAATGGCCCATGATGCGCGGATGACATGGGTCGAAGTGGCGTATTCGAGCCAACCGCTGGCTTGAGAGCGCAGTTGCAGCGTCTTCTCAAGACAGCAGCAACGAGCGAGCGTAAGCCTGATCTCGCTCTTCAAGATGGCGGACTTTCATGGGACCATCTCCTCGCCCACGACGTCAACGTCCGAGTCGTCAACGCCACAACGGGAGAACTGCTGCGCGAGCTAACAATCGACCAAAACCGCGACTACCAGCCCCAAAACAAAAGAAACCCCTGAACCAATGCAGGTTCAACAGTTTCCTATGTCTTGCGAGATCACAATCGTTGCGGGGACAGGATTTGACTCCCCTACTGAGCCGCCGCCCCGTTGCTACGCAACGCTCCGGTCTGCTCAGCGGGGGCCCACGAACAGCTTCGCGTCCGAATCCACGAAGAAATGAATAAGGGCCCGGTCCGAAGACCGAGCCCTTATTCATTTCGTTGCGGGGACAGGATTTGAACCTGCGACCTCTGGGTTATGAGCCCAGCGAGCTACCGAACTGCTCCACCCCGCGGCGTAATCCAAGGGTAACACAACGGTGGAGGGTGGCCCGCGGGCGGGCGGGTTTCGATACGCGGCTCGTACCGACCCAGCGCAGCTGGGTCGGCGCTGGCGTCGCAGAATCGCCGTGCGATTCCTTTAGCTCCAGCGCGCTACTCAACCCGCCTTGCCCGCCGAAGCGCGCTAGCCGAGGGCCGCGATTGCTCGGTCGATCGCCTCCTGCATGCGTGCATCCGCTTCCGCAGCAGCAACCAGATCGTTGGCAGCGTACGCCGCCTGACGGTCGGCGAGCGCTGTCTGGTAGTCCTCGAGCGCTTGCCTCAACACTGCGTTGTCGGTCGGAGGTGTCGGGTCCGTCGGCGTCGTCGGGTCCGTGGGGTCCGTCGGCGTCGTCGGGTCGGTCGGGGTTTCGCCGTCTCCAGCGGATGCCCCCGAGTCGCCACCGAAGAGTGCATCGAGTGCCTCGTCGAGGGTGTCTTCGAAGGCGATCTCGTCACCGAATGACACGAGCACCTTGCGCAAGAGCGGGTAGATCGTTCCGCTCGTGGACTGCACATACACGGGTTGCACGTAGAGCAATCCGCCACCGACCGGGAGCGTCAGGAGGTTACCGAGTTTGACCTCGGTCTCGCCGCGCTGCAAGAGGGCGAGTTCGTTTGCAACCTTCGTGTCGGTCTTAAACGTGTTCTGCACTTGTCCGGGGCCGGGCACGGTGTCTTGCTTCGGCAGCGTAAGCAGCGTGATCTTGCCGTAGTTGGGTCCGGCATCCGAATTCACAGACAAATAGCCCGTGAGCACGTTTCGCGTCGAATCGGCGTCACCCTTGGGGATGAACGTCGAGTACAGCGTGAACGCGGGGCTGTCGGTTCCGGGAACCTTCATCGTCAAGTAGTACGGCGGCTGGAGCGTGGGGTTTCCGTTCGCACCGACTGGATCGTTGGGGGTAACCCACTGATCGTCGCTCGAGTAGAACGAGCCCGGGTCGGTCACGTGGTACGAACCGAGAATCGCGCGCTGCACCTTGAAGAGGTCAGCGGGGTAACGCACGTGATCGAGCAAGTCGGCGCTCATGTCGCTCATCGGCAGAAGCGTTGACGGGAACACCTTCGCCCACGTCGCGAGCACGGGGTCCTTGTCGTCCCACGCGTATAGCGTCACGGTTCCGTCGTACGCATCAACCGTGGCCTTGACCGAGTTGCGGATGTAGTTGATGTCGTCGACCGCGAAAGCGGGAGCCGGCGTGTACGTGTCTGCGATGGCACTCGAGAGCTGCTCGACGTGCGAGTACGGGTAGTTGGCGCCCGTCGTGTAGCCGTCGACGATCCAGACGATCTTGCCGTCCACGATCGCGGGGTACACGTCACTGTCGAGCGTCAAGTACGGCGCTACCTTCTGCACGCGATCGATGGGGTTTCGGTCGTACAGAATTTGCGACTCATCCGTAACGGCGTCCGACAAGAAGATCTGCTCAGACTGGAACTTGATCGCGTAAATGAGCTTGGCGAAAATGTTGTTGAGAACAGGCCCGCCGTCGCCCGCGAACGTCGTCGTCGCATTCTGATCGCTCTCGGCGCCTCGCGACGGGTAATCGAGTTCGATGTCCTTGTTGCCCTCTGGGCCGCCAACGATCGAGTACTCGGGCGACTCTTCGCCGAAGTACACGCGCGGCTCGAACTCGCCGAGGGCTCCTACGCTCGGGATGCCCGATTCAAGGAACACGGGCTCGCCATCGCTCGAGCGCTGGTTGCCATACGCGGCAACCACGCCATAACCGTGCGTATAGACGACGGTGTTGTTGTACCAGGTTTGCGAATCGCCCAGACCCGATTGGTTGAGCTCGCGTACCGCGATCACGGTGTCTTGAGTCTTGCCGTCGATCTCGTAGCGGTCGACGTCGAGGTGATTGCTGAATTGGTAGTACTGCTTGAACTGCTCGAGCTGAGCGAATGCTTGCGGCGCGATCGCAGGGTCGAGAATTCGAATGTTCGCGGTCGTTTCGGCGTCTTCGCGAAGCGCGCCGGGCTCTGTTGTCGTTTCCGCGCTCGTGGGCACCTCGTCGACATCCGCTACTCCGTATGCTTCGCGAGTGGCCTGGATGCTCCGATCTATGTACTCCGCCTCATACGTACGGGCGCTCGGCTCGACTTGAAAACGCTGAACTACCCACGGGTAGATGCTGCCCACGACGAGGCCGCTCACGAGAAGCAGAGCCGTGCCGATGATGGGCAGGCGCCACCGACCAATGATGGCCGTGACAATGAACAAGACAGCGACAAGTGCGGCGATGCCCGCGAGAATTGCGCGGCCAGGTATGGTCGCGTTGGCCTCGGTGTAACCGGCGCCAGTGCCGAGGAAGCCTTGGCTCGTGCTGTAGAGCGTCGTGTACTGGTCGAGCCACAGACTCGTGGCTTGGAGTGCCAGGTAAAGCGCCGCCGTGATTGCGAGCTGAATTCGCGCCGAGCGCGAGATGCGCACTTCGCGACCCGTTAAGCGGATGGCTCCATAGAGGTAGCTCGTCGCAAGGGCAGCAATCCCCGAAATCAGTACAACAGCGGACGCGAACCCCACCACGGCATGGATGAGGGGAAGGTCATAGAAGTAGAACGCGACATCCAATCCGAATTGCGGATCGGTCTGTCCGAACTCGGTCTTGTTGAGCCATTGAAGCACGAGGGGCCAGCGCGTAGATGTCGAGATTCCCGCGAACACTCCCAGTATCACGGGGATGCCGAACATTGCGAGGCGACGCAAGGGTTCGATGACTTGCTGGTAGCGGTCGAGCTGAGAATTGAGCTTCGCATACACGGGTCGCGCACGGAACGCGATCTCGATACTGACCCACACGGGAATCGCCATCGCGAAGAACCCGATGAAGAACATACCCGCCGCCGCAAACCATTGCGTCGTGAGCACCTCGAGGTATCCGACCTGATCGAACCACAAAACTTCGGTGTAGAGGTTGGACAAAATGAAGAATGCGATGACGAGGACGGCGATGACAACTGCCGTGATCGTCAATACCACTCGCGCGCGGCTCGTGGACTGCGCGGATCCTGACGTGGGGGTGCTTGACACTTGTTAGCTCCTGGTTTTGGGGTTGCGCCCATCTTAACCGCGGAAAGCTGCTAGAGCGCTCGGAGTGTTAGTTGACGGGACACGTTGGGATGCCCGCAGTCGTGCCTGTGGATCGAATAGCCGCAAGTGCCGTGATCGAATCATCGAGCGTCTCGACAGCAAAGACTGTGAGCCCGGGCGGAACGTGGCCAGTCACTTCGTCGCAGTTGCTGGCTGGCGCCAAGAACCACTTCGCTCCAGCACCGCTCGCGCCCCACAATTTCTGACGGATACCGCCGATGGGTCCAACTTCGCCCGTCGAGCTGATGGTTCCAGTGCCCGCGACGAACTCGCCGCCGTTGATGGCACCGGGAGTGAGCTTGTCGATAATTCCGAGGGAGAACATCATGCCGGCGCTCGGGCCGCCCACATTGTCGAGCTGAATCGTCACCGTGAAGGGAAACTCGTACTCGCTGCCGACAATGATGCCGATGATGGGCGCGGGCTCGTCGCCCTCGCTCATTTCGGGATTGATTCGCATCGTTTGCTCGATGCCTTCCCGAACGATCACTATGTCGGCGGGCTTGCTGACTCCATTGAGGGCGATGAGCGCGCGAAGCTCCGTGAC
>JANOOQ010000077.1:0-6918 GCA_031421515.1 Leifsonia sp. | reverse complement strand
CCCCACCAACGTCCGTCAGCGAGTCGATCGACCGCTGCCGTAGCTGAAATGGTTCCATATGCGCCGCGGTTTTCGACGGTGATCGAGTGACCATACGCCCAAGACAGAGCACCGGTATTTGACCAGCCCACGCCCCACTCGAGCGCGGTTTCGACGCCGTCAACCACGAGATTCGCGGCGGCCGTTGTCTGCCATTCGTCGGCGACGATACGAATATCGCTCTCGGCGACGTCAAAGCCCGACGTCGCGAACAACTCGTGAGCGAGTGCGCGCGCTTCTGCTTCGCTCGGGGCCTCGCTCACGGGCAGCTCATCGATGACGCACGACGGTTCGACTGCATCCGCTGGCTCACACACATAGCGCGGGCTCGCCGAGGGATCGTTGAACCACCAGTCTCCCGTGCCAGACCAGGTGACTGAAACCGATGGCGCGCTGCCATCCTCAGGGCCGACAATCCACGTCGGGTATTCTGGGGTCGAGTAAGTCGACTCGACGGGCTCGCCAGCGACGCCCAATGCCGCCGCGATAGTAGATGCCCGCTCTTCAGCATCGCCCGTTCGAACGAGTTGATAGACGCTTCCGTTGCCGCCGGAGGTCGAGAGGCCCGCCCCCGCGGTGTACTCGTACTCGACCCACATGCCCATCCGCATGTCGCTCGATATTGCTTCCGCGCTTCCCAAAGCACCGGGCGCAGCATTCGCCGAAGTGAACAGTGGCGCAGGTTGCAAGGCCGGCACAACGACGAGGGTGGCGATCGCGAGTGTCGCGAGTCCGATGGTCGCGCCGCCCGCTATGCGAAGGGCAGGGTTGATGAGTCGAGGGGCCGAGCGATCGGCAGCCCGCGTGATGAGGTCGGTCGATAGTTCGGGCGCGGAGCCGCGGTTGAGGCTGTGCCGCAATCGCGCGGCGACGTCGTCAGAGTGGTTGTTCATACCGAGGAGATGTCTCGGGACGAGCGATTCTTTCAGAAGTCTCCGAAGAATTTTGCGCCGCGAGAAGTTCACCGAGCTTCTTCTTTGCGCGATGTAAGCGGATGCTCGCTGCGTTCGCGCTAATGGACAACGCGACAGCGATCTCGGCGAGCGGAAGGTCCTCGAGTACCGCGAGAGCGAGCACTTCGCGATCGTGCACGCGCAACTGGCGCCATGCCTCGGCGAGCGACGCGTCGGCGATCACGATCTCCTCGGCAGACGGCGCAGAGTCGGCCGGCCGCAGGGAGGCAAAGAGCGCGACACCCGTCGCGGTCTTGCGTCGGTGATTTGAGACGACATTGGCGGCGATCCGGTAGAGCCACGGCAGTTCTTCGCCGGGCGTGACCGATGCGCGCTTGCGCCAGGCAATAGCGAACACGTCTGCCGCGAGGTCTTCGACGAACCGCTGCTCGACGCGCCGATAGAGAAAACCGCTCACGGCGGCGAGGTGCTGAGTGTAGGCGCGCTCGAACGAGGCGTCGGTTGTGGCCATGGTGCAAGCATCCCGAGGGGAGAGCGGATGCACAACCCAACGTTTCGGGTGTGTCGAACGTCGTGCGCTCGATAGTGTGGCGACATGCAAGCCATAGTGCTCGAGGGCTACGGAACCGCCGAGAAGCTGGAGTTTTCTCCGGTGCCGCGCCCCACCCCGGCCGAGGGTGAGGTGCTCGTGCGCGTGCGGGCCACGGGCGTGAACGATTGGGACTGGGCGATCGTCACAGGTGCCTCCATCGTGACGCGATTGGGTCAGGGCATCTTTCGTCCCAAGACGCGCATCCTTGGATTGGATGTCGCGGGCGAAGTAATCGAGGTCGGCCCTGGTGTGACAGGTTTGAGACCCGGCGATCGAGTATTTGGCGACTTGTCCGCCCACGGTTTCGGTGGATTCGCGGAGTACGTCAGCACCAAGCAATCCGCTCTCCGCATCATGGCAGCAGAGATGGACTTCGTGGATGCTTCGGCGCTCCCCCACGCCGCCAACCTAGCCATGCAGGCGATCGCTCAAGCGGAGCTGCAGCCTCACCACCGGCTGCTCATCAACGGCGCCGGTGGAGGGGTTGGTACTCTCGCGGTCCAACTCGCCATCCACCTTGGCGTGCGCAACATCACCGGCGTGGACAGCGCGACCAAACTCGACTTCTTGCGGGAGGTTGGCTTCGCGACTGCCCTCGACTACCGCACTGTCGACTTCACGCGCCTGAAGCAAAAGTTCGATGTCGTGATCGATGCTCGGTCGACTCGTTCACCGTTCGAATACGCTCGCGCGCTCGTAGACGGCGGCACCTACGTCACGGTTGGCGGCACGATGCGCAGGCTGCTCGGCATTGCGCTGTGGCGCGGGCTCATCCGCCGGCGCACCGGCAAACGGGTGTCGCTCGTCCTGTTGCACACCAATCGGGACACGGATGCAGCAGCCGCCCTATACGCGTCGGGCGCCCTGCGCCCCCGCATTGACAGCGTCTGGAGCCTCGCCGAAACCGCTGCTGCCGTCGCGCGCTTCGGACGAGGCGAGCACTGTGGCAAGGTCGTCGTAGTTAACGAGATGACCGATCCCGAAGATTGACCTGACGCAGTTAAACTTGCCCAGTGATGGTGAAGAGTGCAGCAGGGTTCGCGTTCGCGTGCGCCGTGCTCGTTTCACTCTCGGGCTGCGCGGCCCTGCGGCCCGTCGACGTCACGCTCTCGGTTGAGTTGTCGGGAACGTCAGATGTCGTCGACGGCGACACGATTTCAGCCACCGCGACTGGCACGCTCGCTGAGGGGCGATCCGACGAAGTTCTTGTTCGAATCGAGCACTCAAGCGACGGCGTCACGTGGCAGACCGTCGACGAGTCGGTCGTCGCTGGCCCCGACCCCACGGCCACCACGGACGTGCTTCTTGCCGAGCCTGGAGTGACATACGTTCGTGCATCCGTTCACTCGATGAGTGAACCCTCGGTCGTGCTCGCGACGACCGAACCGCAGCTAGTGACGGTTCATGACCAGCGGGAAGAGCCCAGTAGCGCAGCGATAGAGGGCCTGACAAATCCCGCGCTGCCAGGATGCTCGGCCGCAGTAGCGGTGAGCGGCGAGGTTGTTTGGGCCGGTGCCGGCGGGCTTGCGAATGTTGCGACGGGGGAGGCGCTCACGACTGAACACCGCTTCGACATTGCGTCTGAATCGAAGCAATTCACCGCGACCGCGATCCTCATGCTCGAGCGCGAGGGGCTACTCGCCTTGAGCGATCCGATCGCGAAGTACATCCCCGGACTTCCGTGGTGGGGGCAGCAGATCACGCTCGAACAGCTCATGCACCATACGAGTCACATTCCCGACTACTGGATGAAACTCGGAGACTGGGGCTACGGCTTCACGACGCCCGCGATTCAAGCGGATGCAATTCGCGCGATCGCGGCCGAACCCGAACTCGAGCGCACAGAGGGCTTCGCTTACTCAAACGCGAACTACGTCTTGCTTGCGGAGGTCGTCAATCGCGTGAGCGGCGATGCGCTCCCGACTTTTCTTGACGAGCGGATTTTCGCTCCGACCGATCTCGAGATGGTGCTCGACCCCGTTGCGCAAGGTTCGGATATCGCCGTGTCACACGACGACAAGAACAATCCATGGCGGTCCGGGTGGGCGTTCTATGGTGCTGTGGGCATCTTCACGACACCAACTCAGCTCGCGCTGTGGGGCGACGAGTACCGCACGGGCGAGATTGTTGCTGATGACTTCAGTGTTGGCGCGGTCAACGGCACCGAGGAGGGCGAGGTCGATGTAGGCGACCTCTACGGTGCAGGCATCTACATCCAGAAGGACGGCGGGCTGTATCACCTTGGCCGAATCGGCGGATACATATCGAAGTTTGCGATCTCGCCCGATCGCGAGACGGTCGTTTCCGTCATGTGCAACGGACCGCTCGCCGATCGCTACGGCACCTTCGATGCGCTGTGGGATATCTGGGTAACCCCAACCGGGGAGTGACCACATCGTCGGTATTCACAACCCGCGGGACCTTTGGCACGTTCGCGAGTCTCCCCGCGCCGCTTAGCATCGCCCCATGGCTCGCGGAGTGAATCGGTGATGTCCGCGGCGTACTTGAGCCCGATCGAGACGGTCTTCACGGATTTCGAGACTGCTCCGGACGGTCTCACCAGCGCGCAGGCGGGCGAGCACCGGGAGCAGCACGGCTCGAACGTCATTGTGCAGATTAAGCGAGAGTCGGGGCTTCGACGGTACGTGCGTCAGTTCAAGGATGCCATGATCGTTTTGCTGCTCGCAAGCGCAGCAATTACGGCAATTCTTGGAGACTTCGGAACTGCAGCGGTTCTCGTGGTACTCGTTGGTTTCAATACCCTCATCGGATTTGTGCAGGAGTACCGAGCCGAGAAAACCATGGAGGCGCTTGAGCGACTCGTAGACCCGAGCACAGAGGTCTATCGCGACGGGCAATTGACTGAGATCCCGTCGAGTGAAGTCGTAGTGGGTGATGTCGTCAGACTCGTCGAAGGCGGTTCGGTGCCGGCCGATGTGCGGCTCATCGAAACAACCTCCTTCGCAACCAATGACTTCGCTTTGACCGGCGAGAGCGACCCCACTCGCAAATTCACGAAGGCAATTCCTCACGAAGTTCCCGTCGCGGATCGACGGAATCTTGCCTTCGCGGGAACGACCGTCGCGACGGGTGTCGCGCTGGCAGTTGTCGTCGCCACGGGCCTGCAGACAGAACTCGGGCGCATCGCCCAGTTGTCCCAATCGGCGCCGTCGCCCGCGAGCCCGCTGCAGCGAGAGACGGCACAGATTGCGAAGTACGTAAGCATCGGCGTTGTCGCCGCGTCAGTCGTCGTGCTGATTGTCGCAGCGCGAGCCGACCTCGGTTTTCAAGCCGCTCTGTTGTTTGCTGTGGGGTTCGCGTGCGCACTGATTCCTCAGGGACTCCCCGCCGAGGTGAACACCGCGCTCGCGTCCGCGGCCGGCATTCTTGCGCGCCAGAATGCCCTCGTCAAACGACTGAGTGCTGTCGAGACGCTGGGCGCGACGCATGTCATTTGCACCGACAAGACCGGCACGCTGACTCGAAACGAGATGACGGTCGCGGAACTCATCGTCGGCGGTCAGAACTATTCGGCGAGCGGCATCGGTTATGGTCCGGGTGGGCAGATCGACCCGCCCGCTGGTTCCGCCGCTGCGGCCGACTCACTCGTCGAGTTCTTGAGCGTCGGCGTGCTTGCCAGCAATGCCCGACTCGTTCCGCCGAATGATGACCGCCCGGCATGGCACATTCTGGGCGACCCAACGGAGGGCGCGTTGCTTGTGCTCGCGCGCAAAGCGGGCATCGACCTTGAAGAGATAATCGAGGCATCCACTGAGATAGGTGAATTGCCGTTCGACGCTACGCGCAAGTTGATGACGACGATCCGCCGCGATGACTCGGGCGCGTTCACCGCTTACGTGAAGGGTGCACCCGAGAGCATCGTGAGCCGGGCATCCCGGATTCTCGATGGCCAGAAGATTCGACCGATCACCCCAGCGGATCGCGAACAACTGCTCGCTCAGCACACAGAAAAGGCGAGTCGAGCTCTGCGCAATCTCGCGTTCGCAACGCGCACCCTGACAGCAACCGAGGCACAGAGCGACAGCATCGACGTGATCGAAACTGACTTGATCTTGCTCGGCATGGTGTCGATGATCGACCCGCTTCGCGAAACGGTTCCCGACGCGATGGCGGCAGTGCTCGCGGCGGGGGTCAAGGTCAACATTGTTACAGGTGACTTTTCGCTCACCGCGGGAGCCATCGCGAAGCAAGCGGGACTCGACGCTGCGGGCGACGGGATCACGATTGTCACGGGCACCGAACTCGCCACGATGCCCGATGAGGTCGTACTTGCGCACGCGATGCGGGGTGGAACCGTGTTCAGCCGTGTCGCGCCCGAAGACAAGGTACGCATCGTCGATCTCGTGATGCAGTCCGACCATGTCGTTGCGGTCACGGGAGACGGAATCAACGACGCTCCTGCTTTGCGCCATGCCAACATCGGCGTCGCGATGGGTGCATCCGGCACCGATGTCGCGAAGCAAGCGTCTGAGGTTGTGCTTCTGGATGACAGTTTTGCGACCCTCGTCGGCGCGATCCGGCAAGGGCGCACGATCTACCAGAACATTCGTAAGGGCGTGCTTAGTTGCCTGACGTCAAACGTCGCTGAATTCGTAGTCAACTCCGTGAGCCTCGCGCTTGCGTCGCTCTTTGGCGTGCCGCTTGCGCTCAACGTGCTCCAAATTCTGGCGATCGATTTGCTCGGAGAAATCTTTCCGATCGCCGCCCTCGGGCGCGATCCAGAAGAGGGCCAGACCATGAAGGAGCCCCCCCGCAGATCGCGCGAACGGATCCTAAACGGCCGCACTCTAGGCGACATCTTTTGGTGCGGCGGGCTCATCGGATTGCTCGCGATCGCTAACTATCTCTACTTCTACACGCGAAGTGGCATTGACCCATTCGTGGCCGATGTGCCGGCCGAGTTGGTGACTCACGGCATGACGATGACGTACATCACGATCATGGCGTGCCAGCTCGTGAGCATCGTGCAACGCCGAAGTGTTCACGGTTTCTTTACGCGCTACCAATTCACGAACCGCACATTCTGGTTCGCGATCCTGGGTGCCGTTCTCATCATGCTCGTGATCGTCTACGTGCCATTTGTTTCGGGATTCTTTCGCACGGCCCCGCTCACGGCGTCCGACTGGTTGTGGGTCGGAGTTGCCGCGGTGGTGTTTCTTGCGATCCGTGAAAGTGTGCGGATGCTCGGCGGCCGCAACGGGCGCCGACGCGCGGCGCGCTCGAGTCGGGCATCCGCTAACATCCACGCATGAGCCACACTTTTACCTTCTCAGCCGAGCTCTGGGAATGGGAAGGCAAAGCCGCGTGGTGCTTCGTGACGCTCCCGCCGGACGTGGTCGACGAGGTGCGCCA
>JANOOQ010000076.1:0-2137 GCA_031421515.1 Leifsonia sp. | reverse complement strand
CCGCCGAACTCGTGCGCTAACGCCCGCGCTTCTCCTGCGCTCGACGCTCGGCACGATTTTGCGGCGCGGGCTGTTGTGGGCCGGAGTCCTCGCGTTGACCGAAAGCACCACGAGCCGCGGGCGCGGCTTGAGGTGCTTGCGGGCGCAAGGCCGCTTGCTGCTGTTGCGCTCGCGCCGTCGCGCCACGCTCAACCTGGCCGCGTTGGTTACGCACCTCGACGTCGCCCGACGCATCCTCGCTCGGTGCCGTGTAGCTCAGTTGAGCGGCGGCGACGGTCGGAGCGCCGAGTCCGCGAGCATCCACGTTAGACCCGCCCGTGACTTGAACTTCGAGGTTGAACAAGAAGCCGATGGCCTCTTCGCGGATCGAGCCCATCATCGACTGGTAGAGCGCAAAACCTTCGCGCTGGTACTCGACGAGCGGGTCGCGCTGAGCCATCGCGCGAAGTCCGATGCCGTCTTTGAGGTAGTCCATCTCGTAGAGGTGGTCGCGCCAGCGACGGTCGATGACCGACAGCACGACTCGACGCTCAAGCTCGCGCATCGCGGGTGAGCCAAGTTTCTGCTCGCGACGCTGGTAGGCGAGTTGGGCATCCGACAGAATCTCCTTCGTCAAGAATGACGTCGTTACCTTGCCGCGCGATCCGGCCTCCGTGAGTACCTCGTCGACCGTGAGCGAGATGGGATAGAGCGTCTTGAGCTCGGTCCACATTGCATCGAAGTCCCATTCGTCTGAGTGACCCTCTGCGGTCTGAACCTCGACGACCTCGGTGATGACGTCTTCGAGAAAGTGCGCGACGCGCTCGTGCAGATCGTCGCCCTCGAGAATGTGGCGGCGGTCGCCGTAGATAGCTTCGCGCTGACGGTTGAGCACATCGTCGTACTTGAGCACGTTTTTGCGGATCTCCGCGTTGCGCCCCTCGACTTGAGCTTGAGCGCTGCGGATGGCTCGGCTCACGATCTTCGAATCGATCGCGAGGTCATCGGGCACATTGCCACGCCCCATGAGTGCCTCGGCTGCACCGCTATTGAACAGGCGCATGAGGTCATCCTGCAACGACAAGTAGAAGCGGCTCTCACCGGGGTAACCCTGGCGGCCGGAGCGACCACGCAATTGGTTGTCGATTCGGCGAGACTCGTGGCGCTCGGTTCCGAGCACGTAGAGGCCTCCGACCTCGACGACCTTGTCGGCCTCGACTTGCACGTCGGCCTTGACGGCGTCGTACACGGCATCCCACGCGGTTTCGTATTCGTCGGGGGTCTCGACGGGGCTCAGCCCGCGAGCGTTCATTTGCGCGACCGCGAGAAACTCTGCGTTACCGCCGAGCATGACATCGGTACCGCGACCGGCCATGTTCGTCGCAACCGTGACTGCATTGAGGCGACCCGCTTGCGCGACAATCGCAGCTTCGCGCGCGTGGTTCTTGGCGTTGAGCACTTCGTGCTTCACACCCTTCTTGGCGAGCATCTTCGAGAGCAATTCGCTTTTCTCGACGCTCGTGGTTCCGACAAGCACGGGCTGACCCGCAGCGTGGCGGCGCACGATGTCTTCTACGACTTGCCCAAACTTGGCTTGCTCGTTCTTGTAAACCAGGTCGGACTGGTCCTTGCGCAACATGGGCTTGTTGGTAGGGATCGCGACGACACCGAGCTTGTAGGTCGCCATGAATTCAGCGGCCTCGGTCTCCGCGGTACCAGTCATGCCCGAGAGCTTCTTGTAGAGGCGGAAATAGTTCTGCAGCGTGACGGTCGCAAGCGTCTGGTTCTCGGCTTTGACCGTGACACCTTCCTTGGCCTCGATCGCCTGGTGGATGCCTTCGTTGTAACGACGTCCCTG
The DNA here is from genome assembly GCA_031421515.1 of Leifsonia sp. Classification (GTDB taxonomy): domain Bacteria; phylum Actinomycetota; class Actinomycetes; order Actinomycetales; family Microbacteriaceae; genus Rhodoglobus. The sequence continues at coordinate 300 of JANOOQ010000076.1, read as the reverse complement.
AAGGATGCGACCCGTGTGCTCGTCGACAATCAGCACTTCGCCGTTCATGACGACGTAGTCCTTGTCTTTCTTGAAGAGCGCGCGCGCCTTGAGCGAGTTGTTGAGGAACGAGATGAGTGGAGTGTTCGCCGACTCGTAGAGGTTATCGATGCCGAGGTAGTCCTCGACCTTTTCGATTCCCGGTTCGAGCACACCGACGGTGCGCTTCGTCTCGTCGACCTCGAAGTCGACGTCGGGGATGAGCTTGGTGGCGAGGCCCGCGAATTCGGTGAACCACCGGTTCGCTTCGCCCGAAGCCGG
>JANOOQ010000075.1:0-4375 GCA_031421515.1 Leifsonia sp. | reverse complement strand
GCGCGGCACGCCTTGCCGCCGCGGGGATGACCGCCGGTGAGGTTGCACGACTCGTCGCGCTCAGCAACGATCTGGCCGCCGCCGCAGAGGCCGGCGACGGCGATGCCTTCCTGCTGGCCGATACGGCGTTCCACCGGGTGCTGCTGGAAGGCACTGGCAATCCGGTGATCGCCCAGTTCGCGGAGGTCGTAAGGGCGGCGCTGCGCGCTCGAGATGACGCGGGTCAACCGCTCATCATCGACACCACCCCGCACGGGCTCGCGCTGCACCTTCAGCTCGCGCAGGCGATCGCCACTCGGGATGTCGATCTCGCCGAGACCCTCGCGACGGCCATTGCCGACCTAACGCTCAGTGAGTTCGACTGAGTTCGCTCTAACGCCGCGCGGCGGACCGGTCGCGATCGGCGGAGGGTAGGGTCGGACCGGGCGCCCTGCGGGTGTTGGTGCGAGAATGGCGAACGATGAATGACGACGACGAGCCCGAACTCGCGGGCTACCAACCGCACGAGCGGCCGTTGCGAGGACCGCGCTTCCGGATCGCGCTTCGGATCGCCGTCGTGCTCGGTGTCATCGGGCTCGTGCTGCCGGGCATCCTCGTCACGATGGCTACCGCGAACCGTACCGCGCTCGCGACGTGCGCGGCATACACCGCATATTACGCGCCCGAGGCAGTGAGCTTCTCGACGCGCTTCGAGCTCGTGAGCCCGGCCGGGATCGGCTGGAATTGCTACGCCGTCGAGTTCGGTGGCGACGAGATTCTGCTTGCGTCGCTCGGACTCATTCCCGGTGGCGCGCGGCTACCGAGCGCTCCGCTCGAGAGCAGCTAGGCCCGTTCTAGGCAGCGCCGTCAAACATGCTCGTGACGGAACCATCGTCGAACACTTCGTGGATTGCGCGCGCAAGTAGCGGCGCGATCGGCAGGATCGTGAGGGTCGAAAACCGCTTTGCCTCGGGAATTGGAAGCGTGTCCGTCACCACGACCGAGTCGATCGACGCGCTCTGAAGGAGTTCGGATGCCGGATCCGAGAAGATCGCGTGGGTCGCTGCGACGACCACCTTGGTAGCTCCCGCCGCTTTGAGTGCGTCAGCGGCCTTGACGATCGTTCGACCCGTGTCGATCATGTCGTCGACGATGAGGCACACGCGGCCGTTGACTTCTCCCACGATCTCGTGAACCGAAACTTGGTTGGGCACGAGTGGGTCGCGACGCGTGTGGATGATCGCGAGCGGCGCACCGAGCTTGTCACTCCAGATGTCGGCTACGCGTACACGGCCCATGTCCGGGCTCACAACCGTGAGAGTCGACGGATCGAGCTGCTTCTGGAAGTGCTCGAGCAGCACGGGCATCGCGAACAAGTGGTCGACGGGGCCGTCGAAGAAGCCCTGAATTTGCGCGGCGTGGAGGTCGACGCTCATGATGCGGTCCGCGCCAGCGGCCTTGTAGAGGTCGGCGACGAGGCGAGCGCTGATGGGCTCTCGTCCACGGCCCTTCTTGTCTTGGCGAGCGTATGGATAGAACGGCGAGACAACCGTGATTCTCTTCGCGGATGCTCGCTTGAGAGCATCCACCATGATGAGTTGTTCCATGAGCCACTCGTTGATGGGGTTCGTGTGGGACTGGATCACGAATGCATCGCAACCACGAACGCTCTCGTCGTAGCGCGCATAGATCTCGCCGTTGGCAAACGTGCGAGCGTCGGTGTGCACGAGATCGGCATCAAGCTCCGCGGCGACATCGATTGCGAGCTGCGGGTGTGCCCGACCACTCACGATCACGAGTCGTTTTTGCCCGGTGATCTTGATCTCGGTCACGTGGTTCCCGCTCTCTGCCGTCTCCGGCCGTTGCTAGGACTCCGTGTCGGCGGTTGCTGCGGCGGCCGCTTTCGCCGCTGCAGTGCCCGCTCGATTGGCTTCGACCCAGCCCGTCATGTTGCGCTGCGGAGCCACATTGACGGCCAGCGCACCCGCCGGAACATCTTTCCTGACGACCGTGCCGGCTCCCGTGTAGGCTCCGTCGCCAATTCTAACGGGGGCGACGAAGACGTTGTGGGAGCCACTTCGAACGTGCGACCCTACGATCGTGCGATTCTTCTCGACACCGTCGTAATTGGCCGTGATCGTGCCGGCACCGACGTTCGACTGTTCGCCGACTTCTGTATCACCGAGATAGCTCAAGTGCGGAACCTTGCTGCCTGCACCAATCGTCGAGTTCTTCGTTTCAACGAAGGTTCCGATCTTGCCGTCGGCCCCCAGGTAGGTGCCCGGGCGAAGGTAAGCGAATGGCCCCACTGTCGCGTTCTCGCCAATGACGGCGAGCGTTGCATCCGTTCGACTCACGCTTGCGCCCGCGCCGACCTCGCAATCGACGAGCGTCGTATCGGGACCGACCGTCGCTCCCGCCTGCACGAGAGTTGCGCCCTTGAGTTGAGTGCCGGGCTTGAGGTGCACGTCTTCTGCGAGCGTGACGTCTGCGTCGATCCACGTCGTGGCTGGGTCGTCGACCGTTACTCCCGCGAGCTGCCAGCGGCGCACGATGAGTTGGTTCATTCGGCGAGCGGCTTCCGAGAGTTGCACGCGGTCATTCACCCCGGCGACCATCCAGCCGTCGCTCACGGGGATGGCAGTGACGGATGCACCGCTGCCGCGCAAGAGCCCCACGACGTCTGTGAGGTACTTCTCGTTCTGGGAATTGTTGGTCGTGACGTTCGCGAGCTGAGCACGAAGATCGGCCGCGCGGAACACGTACGTGCCCGAGTTCACTTCGGTGATGACGAGTTCGGCAGCACTCGCATCCTTTTGCTCGACGATTCGATCGAGATCGCCTTCGGCAGTGCGAACGATGCGGCCATAGCCCGTCGCGTCGTCCATGATCGCCGAAAGCAGTGTCGCGGCTGCTGCGGTCGCGCGATGCTGTGCGATGAGGTGAGTGAGCGTTGCGGCATCCAATAGGGGAACATCGCCACTCACGACAACAACGTCGCCATCGAAGCCCTCAGGAAGCGATTCGATCGCGACCTCTACCGCGCGACCTGTGCCCGGCACGTCGTCTTGGTCCACGATGACGATCGAGGGCATGAGCTCAGTTATCGTCGCGACGACCGCGTCGCGCTCGTGCCGCACGACGGCAATGACCTGCACGGGAGCGAGTTCGCTCGCGGTCGCGAGCACGTGACCGATGAGCGAGCGGCCCGCGAGGCTGTGCAAGACCTTCGGTCGCGAGGACTTCATGCGCGTGCCTTGCCCGGCGGCGAGCACAATTACGGCGAGGTTGTGATCGGTCATGAGCCTATTCTTCCCTCTTCGAGGCGGCCGTGACTGTTTCGAAGAAGGTGTGCACGGGCATCCATTCAGTCATCGCGGTCGAAAACTGCTCCGCCTCCAGGACTCGAACCTAGACCTAACAGCTCCAAAGGCTGCCGTGCTGCCATTACACCAAGGCGGATCGCACCTCGCGATGCACTACAAGTCTGCCAGATGTGCGGGGCGTCGACGCGCGCCTGCTGGTTCGCGGCCGAGTGCGTGTGTGCTTGTGCCAAATGAAGGACGGCACCGAGTCGAGCCACATGATTGCGCGCATCCCGAGCCATTTGAGACGTCTCGTCCTTCATTTGGCACAAAGTCGCGCGCAACCCGGCCCGCAGGGGCGCTCGGCACCACACTGAGGGCTGATAATTGTGGAATGCGTGACGAAGTAGACCGGATCGTCGACGCGTGGTCGCGCGAGCGAAGCGACCTCGATTTCTCCCCTCTGCAAGTGCTCAGTCGCGTTGGCCGCCTTGCGCGGCACCTCGAACTCGCGCGACGCACGGCGTTCACGGCATCCGACCTCGAGTTGTGGGAATTCGACGTGCTATCGGCCCTTCGCCGCGCGGGGGTGCCCTACCAACTGAGCCCCAAGGCCCTCTTGCAGCAGACGCTCGTCTCGAGCGGCACGATGACCAACCGGATTGACCGGCTCGTCGACCGCAGGCTCGTCGAGCGACGCACAGACCCCAACGACGGCCGCGGAATCCTCGTCGTCATGACTCCAGCGGGTCGCGAGCGAGTGGATGCCGCGATCGCGACACTCCTCACCGCCGAAGCCGAACTGCTCGAGCGACTGAGCGCCCCCGACCAGGAGCGCTTGAGCGCGCTCTTGCGCAAACTGAGTCTCGACTTCGACTAACTGGCTAGATTGAGCGTGTGCCTGTAGCCGAGGATCTTCGCGCACCGCAGCGTGAGCGCGTGCTCAACCCTGTCACCGACGGATTCGGCTTGAGCGCTCGAGCGCACGAGCACCGCCTGTTGAGCGCCGCGCGACCCGCGCTGCCGTTTCTCAATTGGCTCGGCATGTTCGCGCGCCCCGTCATGAAAGTGCCGCGACTCGGCTGGATCAC
>JANOOQ010000074.1:0-7031 GCA_031421515.1 Leifsonia sp. | reverse complement strand
CGTCGACGCGTTCTATCACCAGTTGTGCCCCGATTGCGCTGCCATGAGCCATGCGAAGCGGGATGCACGCACTGACCTCACGGGCAAACGCGCTCTTCTCACGGGCGGCCGCGCCAAGATCGGAATGTATATCGCGCTGCGGCTATTGCGCGACGGAGCACACACGACCATCACGACGCGCTTCCCGCGCGATGCCGTGCGCCGATTCACGAGTCTGCCCGACTCGCCCGAGTGGATCGACCGGCTCAAGGTCGTCGGGATTGACTTGCGCGACCCCGCTCAAGTGATCGCCCTCGCCGACGAGGTCGCTGCTGCTGGCCCCCTCGACATTCTCATCAACAACGCAACGCAAACCGTGAGGCGATCCCCCGGCGCGTACCAGCCGCTCGTTGACGCCGAACTCGCTCCCCTGCCCGATGGCCTGCTGCCCGAGTTGGTCACGTTCGGTCACACGAACGACCAGCATCCGCTCGCGCTCGAGCGGTCACTCGCGGCGCACCCGATTCTCGCAGCTGCGGCAGCGCGAGCCGACGAACTTACCGAGAAAGCCATGACCGCGGGGTCAAGCTCGCTCGAACGACTCGCGGCGGGCACCGCGATCGACGCGGGCGGGCTCGTGCCCGACCTTGACCACGTGAACTCGTGGACGCAAGCCGTGCACGAGGTCGACCCGCTCGAAATGCTCGAAGTTCAGCTCGCGAATACGACGGCTCCCTTCATCCTCATCTCGCGGCTTCGGCCCTCGCTCGCCTCGAGCAACGCCCGTCGTACGTATGTCGTGAACGTCTCAGCAATGGAGGGCGTTTTCGGTCGCGGATACAAAGGGCCAGGGCATCCGCACACCAACATGGCCAAGGCCGCTGTCAACATGCTCACGCGCACGAGCGCTCGCGAAATGTTCGAGACCGACGGAATTCTCATGACGAGCGTCGACACGGGGTGGATCACCGACGAGCGACCACACCCGACGAAGGTGCGGCTCGCCGAGGAGGGCTTTCATGCACCGCTCGACCTCGTCGACGGAGCGGCTCGCGTGTACGACCCGATCGTGCGCGGTGAAGCGGGCGACGACATATTCGGCGTCTTCCTCAAGGACTACGCGCCGAGCTCATGGTGACCATCGCGCCGGGCATGCGCGTCGTGTTGCGGTATCGACTCGACGACGGAATGGCGACGGATGCCCTCGGCTACGTCACGTCGATCGACGCGACCAATTGCGTGGTCGAGACCAAGCGAGGGGCCGTATCGGTGCCGCTCGCTCACATCATCGCGGCGAAAGAAGTGCCGCCTCCCCCTGCCGCGCGCGAACACTAGTGCGGTAGGAATAGGGGATGACGGCTCAACTCCCCGATTCCGCTCGTTGGCGACGCAAGCCGCCCGACCAGTGCGATGTCGTCATGAAGGGCGGCATCACCTCGGGCGTCATCTACCCCAGGGCGCTCGTTGAGCTCGCTAAGAAGTATCGGTTTCGAGGGATGGGTGGGTCATCGGCGGGCGCGATCGGCGCGGCAATGGGTGCCGCCGCCGAGTTCGGGCGATCACGCAATGGGTTCGCGGAGCTCTATAAGCTTCCCGACGAACTGAATCTCGCAGAGCTCTTTCGGCCCGAGCGACCGACTCGTCAATTGCTCCCCCTGCTCATGGCTGTGACCGGTTTTCGCAAAGACGGCGGCCAGCGCAAAGGTGTCGCGCGCGGTCTCGTGATCGCCGCAACGATCGCGGTAGCGTTTCCGATCGCGGGTGTCGTCGGGATGCTCGCGGGAATCGCACTCGTCGTCGCGGGTGTACTTGCGGGCAGCTGGCCGGGCTACGTGCTCATAGCCGCGGGCGTCATCGTCGCGATCGTTGGCTGGGCCGCGGCCGTGGCGATCCGAATGAGTCGCGTCTTGACGAAGGCGGTTCCCGCAAACCTATTCGGGATTTGCCGTGGATTCGACCCATCTGGCGCCGAACGAGGCCTCACCAATTGGTTATCAACCAAGCTCGACCTGATTGCCGGACTCAAGCCCGAAGACGGCCCACTGCGGTTCGGTCACCTCTGGACGGGCAAGCGCACGGTACGCGCGGGCTCGGTACGTGACATCCCGCCCTTCGAACGCAAGATCGATTTGCGAATGCTCAGCACGTGCTTGAGCCGAGCTCGGCCGTACGAGATGCCGCTCAAGGCTCGAACTTTTCTCTTCGATCCGGTCGATTGGGCGACGCTCTTTCCCGCGAACGTCATAGCGGCGCTCGTTGCCGCGAGTCCCGCCGACCCCGTTGCGCTCGCACACGTGCCCTCGCTTCGCCGTCTGCCCGAGCCCGCCGATCTGCCCGTAATTGTTGCGACGCGCATGTCGTTGAGCTTTCCCTTGCTCATCTCGGCGGTGCCGCTCTGGAGCACGAGTTACCGCAAGGCTGCACCCGACGACACAGGCGCCGCACCTTCGCCGACCGACAACGAACCGCGCTTCGAAAAGTTGTGGTTCAGCGACGGTGGGCTCGCGAGCAACTTTCCCGTGCACCTCTTCGACGCTCCGCTGCCTGGACGCCCGACCTTCGCGATCAATCTCGGTCCATTTTCGGATCGGGATGTCGCATACCCCGACCAACGCGACAACATTGTGTTTGCGCGCGATAACCTCGCGCTGCAGCCGGCGTATCGCTCCATCCCGGAGTCGGGTTTTGGCGCCGTCGCGGCTTTCGCAGCCGCGGCCTTCGGCACCGCTCGCGACTGGCACGACAATTCGCACCTCGAAGCGCCGGGCTATCGTGACCGGATCGTGCGCGTATTACAAACCAAGTCAGAGGGTGGCCTCAACCTCAACATGCCGCCGAGCGTCATCTCGAACCTCGCCGACCGGGGCGAAGTCGCGGCGCGCGAGATCGTCGCGCAATTTCGCGAAATGCGCTACCCGACGAATGCGGAATCCAAGACCCGCACGGGGTGGGACAACCACCGGTGGGTTCGCTACCGCGCCCTCATGTCGGGCATGCCCGTGTTTCTCGGCTCGTTCCTTCGAGGTCACGACGCTCTCGGCATCGAAGACGATTTGCCAAGCTACGCGATCGATGGCGAGGGCGCCGCGCTTGCGGGCATCATGACTGACGGGTTGCGAAACACTGCGAAAGCGATCGAGCTCTTCAACGACGAGACCGTGAGGAGCCTGACGGATGCGCCTGGCCCCGCGACCGTTATTCGCCGAGTGCCTCAGCTTTAGCGGTTACCCGGCTAGCGCGGCAGAATCTTGCCCGGGTTGAAGGTGCCGGACGGATCCGCGCTATTGATCAACCCAGCCATGATCTTCACGCCCTCCACCGAGATGTCTTGCTCGAGCCACGGAGAGTGTTCGAGCCCGACACCATGATGGTGGGAGATAGTCGCGTCGTTGTCGACAAATGACTGCTGGATCGCGTTCTTGACGGTGTTGTACTCCGTCATCGGATCCTTGTTGAACACGAAAGCAAATGTGAAGTAGAGGCACGCGCCCGAGTGATACGAATGCGACATGTGCGACATGATCCAGCCCCTGACGCCGATCTCGTCGTACGCCTTCTGCGCGGCAGTGTGTGCTGCTTCGTGCACCCCGACGAGCTTCGACCACGGAGCTGCCGTTTCTGAGACATCCCCCGCCGCGCCCATATCGAGCAAGAAGTCACGAATGTACGGTGTATCGAACTTCTTCTGGTCGTAGAGGATGCCCGGCCCCGTGCCCACGCCCATGCCGCCGTGCTTCTTGACGATTGCGTCGACGAGGGCTTTTTGGCGCTTGGCGTGGCTCGTTGAGCCCTCAAATCCGATGAAAGACAAGCAAATCTCGTCGAGATTCCATCCCTTCGATTTCATGATGCCCGGGAGTACTTGAGTCGCGAGAATCTTCGACATGCCCGTGCGCTTCTTGCTCGTCGCGAGCGAGAACGCTGTCTCTTTTGCGTCGGAGATGCGCGTGATCGAGGGAGCTGCGTCGGACTCGGCGATCGCTTGCATCGTCGCCATACCGACCTTCCAGTTCGGGAAGAAGTAGGCGTAGACGTCGCGCTTCTCGGGCGTGCGGTGCACTTGCACCGTCACTTCAGTAATGACGCCGAGACGGCCTTCTGAGCCCAAAATCATTTCGCGCACGCTCGGGCCGCTCGAAGTGCTCGGGAGCGGGCGAAGAACAAGAACTCCGTCGGGACGCACGACGCGCAAGCCGCGCGCGATGTCCGCGATGTCGCCGTACTTGTCCGACTGCATTCCCGACGAGCGCGTTGCGACCCAACCGCCGACGGTCGAGTGGGTGAAGCTGTCGGGGAAGTGGCCGATCGTCCAGACCTTTTCGTTGAGCTGAGCTTCGAGGTCGGGGCCTTGGGAGCCTGCTTGGATGCGCGCGAGTCCCGACTCGGCGTCGATGTCGAGCACGGCGCGAAGGCGACCCAGGTCGAGAGACACGACCGTGCGTTTTTCCGCGGGAAGGGGCTCAAGACTTCCGGCGATGTTGCTGCCGCCGCCGAACGGGATGATGACGGCGTTGGCTGCGATCGCGGCATCCACTATCGACTTCACTTCGGCTTCATCGGCCGGGTACACGACGATGTCGGGGCTGCGGAGGATCGCGTTGCCGCGAATGCGCACGAGGTCACGCAAACTCTTGCCATACGTGTGGATGACTCGCACCATGTCGTCGGTCGTGACATGATTGGCGCCGACGATCGCCGCGAGGCTCTTGGTGAATGCTGCACTCGCGTTGCTCTTGGGCACCTTGAGCGCGGCAAATGACGGCTCCCCCGCCCGCTCGGCTACATTGAGATCGAGACCGACTGTAAACTCGACGAATGGCGCGAAGCCGGGTTTGTCCTCGTGGTGGAAACCGACACCTTCGTTGCCCCAGCCCCACCACTTCATGTGCTTGACGTCGGTCATGTCGTTCCCTTCTGTACGTGCGCTCGCGACTCGGCGGGCTGCACGGATGTGTAGAGTCTGTGCACTTCTGTATGGAGTCTGTGCGAGAAGTCTTCCGCAGATTCTCCCGGCACCGTAAACATCGGCGCGCCGAATACTACCGCGACGGGTAAGCGCCCGCGTTTGGGCCAGTTGACACCCCGCGGCATTGCGGCGCTCGCGCCCACGAGAGCAATCGGAAGGCACGGCACGCCCGTTGCAATCGATAGCGCGGCAGCCCCGGTCTTGAACCGGCCAATAACACCCGACTTCGAGCGACCGCCTTCGGGAAAGATGAGAATTGGAACCTTGCGTTCGAGCAATGAGCGGGATGACCCGCTGCGCTTTCCCTCTGAGTTGCGCTCGACAGCGAATGCGTTGAAGAACAGAGTCGTCAACCATTTGCGCCAGCGCACGTCGAAGAAGTAGTCAGCCGCAGCGCCAGCCGCGAGATAGCGAGCCTTGGGTCGAGGCAAGGCACCGATAATGAGGGGCGCGTCGAGGTGGCTAGAGTGATTCGCAATCACGATGAAGGGTGCGTCGAGAGCAGCGATCTCATCTTTGCCGTGAACCGAAACACTCACGAGTGACCACACGAGTGGCTTGAGCATGCCGCGCTGGGCAACGAAGCGAACCGTCGCGAGGGTCGGAGAAGTGAAGCGATCGTTAGTCGGGCTCATCGGGCGTCGTCGGCCTTTACAACGGGCCGCGGCGCTGGTTCGCTGCGGCGGGACGAAATCGCTGCGGAGATCTTTCTGATGACCGAGCGTGGAGCGTGGCGAAGCAACCACCCGATGACGCGATAACGGGCCATGGGAATCGAAATCGCTCGACCACGTTCGGCGTCACGCAGAGCGACTCGCGCCACCCGATCGGGGTCGCTCCACAACCAGCCTGGAATCGAACTCGTTCGCACTCCCGCGCGCTCGTGCCACTCGGTTGAAACCCAGCCGGGCAGTAGAGCCGTAACCGTCACTCCCGTGCCGCGCAGCTCAACCGCGAGGCTTTGGCTGTACGCCGTAACCCACGCCTTCATTGCCGAGTAGGAGCCCGTCGTCATGAGCCCTTGAAGACTCGACACGTTGAGGATCGCGCCGTGGCCGCGCTCGCGCATCGAGCGACCCGCTGCACCACCGAGCAGCAGCACTGCGCGACACATGACGTCGAAGGCATGTTCATGCGGTGCCGTGTCTGGCGAGGTCAGTTTGGTGTGGACTCCCGCACCCGCGTTGTTGATGAGCATGTCGACGGGATGCTCTGGATCTTCGATTCGCGCGACAATGCGGGCTACATCCGCTCGATCCGAAAGGTCGGCTTGAAGGATCTCGACATTGATGCCCGAGTCGGAATGTAACGTCGCGGCAGCGGTCTCGAGTCGCTCGTGATTGCGGGCAACCAAGATGAGGTCAACACCGGCAGCGGCAAGCTGTCGGGCAAATGCGGCGCCGATGCCGGATGTGCCGCCCGTGATGAGAGCCGTTGCCATGGTGCATACATTACGCTACGGGCCCCATGGCGTCAGTTGGGTAGACTCTCAGGAAATAACCCGTTTCACGGAGGTAGCACGGATGCCCGAACCCCGAGAGGCGTCCGTGAACGACTCCACCTTCCCGGCCCCCGACTTCGACGTTCGCGACTTTGCGCGAACGGCCGCTGGCAGCCACAGGGACTCCTTAGATCTGGAGTCGTACGAGCGCGAGCCGCTCCCCGTCGACATCATTCGACTATTGGCGTACCTCCAGGTGATCGAGCGCGCGACTATGACTCACTTGCGAAGCGTGCTCGTGACGGCAACCCACAAAGACGCGCGGATCACGGCGTTCCTCACGACGTGGGCGTACGAGAAGTACTGGATAGCGGATGCGCTCGAGCAAATCGTGCTCGCGCACAAGCCCGAGAGCGAACGAAACGGCGAGAAGCTGCCGTTTACAACGCCGACAGAAAAGACCATCCGCGAGTCGATCTTCGCCAACATCGTCGGCGTCCCCATGATCGCCGTACACATGACGCTCGGGACCGTCGACGAGTGGCTCACGCAATTCGCGTATCGGAGCCTCGTCGCCCTCAACACTCACCCACAATTGTCGGCGACGATCGAGAAGTTCCTGGTGATCAAGCAGCGCCAACTCTC
>JANOOQ010000073.1:0-1981 GCA_031421515.1 Leifsonia sp. | reverse complement strand
CGAAGGCGCTGCACGACAGTGTCGCGGCCGTGAGCGTCGGGATCATCGACGGAGCGCCCATGCTCGACCTGGCATACGTCGAGGATGTGCGTGCCGAGACCGACATGAACGTCGTCGTCACAGGTCGAGGCCTCTTCGTCGAGGTGCAAGGCACCGCCGAGGGCGCACCATTCGATCGTCGGGAACTGGATGCCCTGCTCGACTTGGCAGTCGGGGGAGCCGCAGATCTCACGGCGCTCCAGATAGAAGCACTTTCTCGCGACGCGGTGCACAACATTCCATGAGCTCGTCGTCGAGCACGGACAGGGACCACTCGCGCGTGCGCGTTGTCGTCGCTACCCACAACGCGCACAAGGTGCAGGAGCTCACGCGAATTCTTGGGCCCGCGCTAGCGGGCATCGAGCTGGTTGCATACGACGGACCAGAGCCAGTCGAAGACGGGACGACGTTCGAGCAGAACGCTCTCATCAAAGCGCGCGCAGCCGCGGCGCACACGGGCCTTCCCGCGATTGCGGACGACTCCGGGATCTGTGTCGATGCGCTCGGTGGGGGGCCGGGCATCCACTCGGCTCGTTATGCAGGCACGCGAATAGACGCAGACAACGTGGCTTTTCTACTGAAGAACTTGGGTGCCGAATCGAACCGTGCGGCTCACTTCGCGTGTGCTGCCGCGCTCGTCGTCGGTTCGCGCGAGTTCGTCGAACTTGGCATCTGGCCCGGCTCGATTCTGCTCGAACCGGCGGGCGCGGGTGGCTTCGGGTACGACCCGATCTTTCGACCTGAGGGACTGCAGTCGAGCTCGGCGGAGCTGACCGCTGACGGGAAGAACGCGATTAGCCACCGAGCGCGTGCGTTCGGTGCGCTCGCCCCTAGCGTGCGGGCTCAATTGCTCTAAAGGGTTTCGGCGCGCCGAAGTTGCCTTTATGGTTTCGGTATGCCGAAATTCTCCTTGGTGACGCGAGTGACGCCAACGAAGGCGCGCGCGACGCTCATGATGCTCGGCCCCGCGTTCGTCGCTGCGATCGCGTACGTTGACCCGGGCAATGTAGCGGCAAACCTCACGGCGGGCGCTCGCTACGGCTACCTGTTGCTGTGGGTGCTCATCGTCGCGAATGCGATCGCCGTGCTCGTGCAATACCAATCGGCCAAGCTCGGCATCGTCACGGGTCAAAGCCTCCCCGAGATTCTCGGCGATCGCCTCAAGACGGGTCCGCGCCGCGTGTATTGGGTGCAGGCAGAACTCGTCGCCGCCGCGACGGATATCGCCGAGGTGCTCGGCGGGGCGATCGCGCTCTACTTGCTTTTTGGAGTGCCTTTGCTCGTCGGCGGCGTCATCGTCGGGGTCGCGTCGATGGCGCTCTTGACGGTGCAATCGACGCGCGGCCAGCGTTCATTCGAGATCATTATCGTCACACTCCTCGCCGTGATCGTTGTCGGATTCGTCACGGGCCTGTTCTTTAGCGAGCTCGATGCGCGAGAAGTGCTCGCCGGGATCGTGCCGCGATTCTCCGGACCCGATTCTGTGCTTCTCGCGACGAGCATGCTCGGCGCGACGGTTATGCCGCACGTCATCTACTTGCACTCTGCGCTTGCGCGGGACCGCCACGGGGTGACGAGTGATCCCGTGCGAATCCGCGAGCTCTTGCGAGTCACGCGGTGGGACGTCGGCGCGGCGCTCTTTGTCGCGGGGGCGGTCAACATCGCGATGCTCTTGCTCGCGGCATCCAGTCTCCGCGGCATTGAGGGCACTGACACCATTGAGGGCGCGCACGCCGCGGTCGTTTCGACACTCGGCCCCGCCATCGGCGTCATCTTCGCGGTCGGCCTGCTCGCGTCAGGTCTCGCGTCGACGAGCGTGGGAACATACGCGGGTTCGGCGATCATGGGAGGGCTCTTGAAGCTCAAGATCCCACTACTCGTGCGTCGCGCTGTCACGATGATTCCGGCGCTCGTAATTCTGGGCATCGGATTCGACCCAACG
>JANOOQ010000072.1:0-3171 GCA_031421515.1 Leifsonia sp. | reverse complement strand
GGCCTACTCGGCGACATCGTCGTGTGCCCCCAAGTCGCGATTGCTCAAGCGGAAACGGCGGGCCACTCGCCGATCGAAGAGATGCTCCTTCTGACGACGCATGGCATTTTGCATCTGCTGGGATTCGATCACGCCGAGCCGGAAGAAGAGAAGGAAATGTTCGGGATTCAGCGTGACATCCTCGTCGGCTTTGCTCTTGCAGAACGACGAAAGTAGCCAGAGGTCATGATCGGCATCTTCATTAGTGTGGCGGTGCTGCTTGTTGTGTTCGGTGGAATTCTCGCCGCAGCGGATTCGGCCCTGACGGTATTGAGTCGGTCGGATCTCGTAGAACTCGCGGGGGTCAGTCGATCGCGTCGGTCGCTTCTCGCTATCGCGAGCGACCCGGGAGCGCACACGAACGCGCTCAACTTCATGCGCATCGTCGCTGAGACGACGGCTGCTGTGCTCGTGACTCTCGCCCTCACGTCGGTGTTTGCGGATTGGTGGTGGGTGCTGCTCACGAGCGCGCTCGTCATGACCGCGGCATCGTTCGTGCTCGTGGGTTCGAGCCCGCGAGGCGTCGGCCGTGTGCACGCTCGGCCAGTCATGCGGTTTTCGGCGCCGATCGTTCGTGCGACTCGGCTGATTCTCGGACCCATCGCTGACGCGCTCGTCGCGATTGGCAATCGAGTCACTCCCGGTCGACCCCGCACTGCAACTTTCTCGAGCGAAGAGCAATTGCTCAGCATGGTCGATGAAGCGGCCGAACTCGACGTGCTCGAGGAAGACGACCGAGAACTCATTCACTCGATCTTCGAATTCAACGACACGGTCGTGCGCGAAGTCATGATTCCGCGCACTGACATGGTCACGATTGACTCCGGTACCTCGATGAGTGACGCCATGGGTGTGTTTCTAGACAAAGGCGTATCGCGCATTCCCGTGACCGGGGACGACATTGATGAAGTGCTCGGGGTGCTGTATTTGCGCGATGTAGCGCGCTCGGTCTATGAGCAAGGGCCTGGCTCGATCTCGTTGGATGGCACGGCTCTCACCGCGGCGGAACTTGCTCGCCCCGCACTTTTCGTGCCCGAATCGCAAAAGGCCGACAGCTTGCTGCAGCAAATGCAGCTCGAGTCGAATCACCTCGCGATGGTCGTCGACGAATACGGCGGCATCGCGGGGCTAGTCACGCTCGAGGACCTCATTGAGGAACTCGTGGGCGACATCTCTGATGAGTACGACCGGGATGTGGCCGAGGTTGAAGAGCTCAGCGCCGGCCATTACCGCGTGAGCGCGCGGCTCGCGATCGACGAACTCGGCGATTTATTCGGGATCGAGCTCGAAGACGACGAGGTCGACTCAGTGGGCGGATTGCTCGCGAAGGCCCTTGGCCGCCTGCCCGTCGCCGGTTCGACCGCGGAGTATTCTGGGCTCATCCTCACTGCAGATCGCACCGAGGGTCGACGCAAGCGAGTGAGTACGGTTCTCGTTGAGCGCGATCAAGCACTCATTGATGCTCAAGCGGCGTTCAGTGACCAGGAAGATGACGACAGTGAATCCGAGTGAAACCGAACCATTTCGGGCGGGCTTCGTCTCATTCGTCGGTCGGCCCAACGTAGGCAAATCGACCCTCACTAACGCGCTCGTCGGCGAGAAGGTCGCGATTACGTCGTCGAAGCCGCAAACGACGCGACGCGCAATCCGCGGCGTGGTGCACGACGCAGCGGGCCAACTCATCATTGTCGATACCCCGGGCATGCACCGCCCTCGTACTCTGCTCGGCGAGCGCCTCAACAGCATCGTTCAAACCACGCTCGGTGACGTCGACGTCATCGGGCTATGCATCCCCGCGAACGAAAAAATCGGCCCGGGCGACAAGTACATCAACGAGCAACTCGAATCCTTCCCGCGCGCGAAAAAGGTCGCGATCGTCACGAAGATCGACGCGTCATCCAGACCAGGGGTTGCCGAACAACTCCAAGCGGTGAGCGAGCTGCGGGATTGGGATGCGATCATCCCGATCTCCTCGATGGACAAGATTCAACTCGACATTCTCACGCAGCAACTCATCAAGCTCATGCCAGTGTCGGCGAAGCTGTATCCCGACGACGCGATCACCGACGAGACGATGGTCGACCGCGTGAGTGAACTCATTCGAGAAGCCGCGCTCGAAGGCGTGACCGACGAACTCCCACATTCGATTGCCGTCACGATCGACGACATGATCGAGCGCGAAGATAAGGATTTACTCGAGATCTACGCAAACCTTTTCGTCGAGCGTGACAGCCAAAAGGGAATCATCATCGGCAAGGGCGGCGAACGACTTCAAGAAGTCGGAGCGCAAGCGCGCGTCGAGATCGAAAAACTCATGGGTCGCCACGTGTTTCTTTCGCTTCGCGTCAAGGTGGCGAAAGAGTGGCAGCGCGACGCGAAACAGCTCGGTCGCCTCGGGTTCTAGATCTCGATGAGTGCCGATCGCACTTGCACAACATCGGGTCCGTAGCTCGCGTCGGCCCACTCTTGAATCGATCCGTCGTCGTGCACGACATATACGAACACGTAGCTGTTTTCGATTGACGACGTAAGAACTTGAACGGGCGCATTTGCGATGACTCGCTCTTGCACGACGACGAGGTCGGCTTCGCTCGTCGTGCCCGCGTTCGCCGGGTCCCGGGCGGGGTCGACGATCGGTGCTGGGTCGTAGAGCGCGAGCATCACGGCATCCGTGACGGTGAGGGTCGAATCATCCCACTCGCCCCACACGGCGTATGTGCCCCACGTGACGTCGCCGGCCGACTCGGACCCGTCATAGAGCTCCCAGTCCCAACCTATGAGTTCGGGCCCCGAGCATTGTGGTGGGTACGACTCGGCGATCGCTCCGAGACAGAACTGCGGCTCAGAGTCGCCAGTTTGAATCACCGTGCCTTGACCCAAGACGTCGACCGAGGTGGGCGAGCCGTCGCCCGGAGTGACGGGAGTTAACGGCGTCGCGCACGCAGAAGTGAGGAGTGTGGCGCAAACGAGGGCGGCGAGCGTTGCCGTGCGGATTGCGGAGTGAGCCATATGTCAATGGTCGTATGGGAATCGAGCATCCGCTACCCAACGTTCCACACAATTCGATCGTCAGTCGGTAAAGCGCAACACGCGCAACGCAGTGGTACCCTAAACGTGTGTTCGGTCTGCTCC
>JANOOQ010000071.1:0-3832 GCA_031421515.1 Leifsonia sp. | reverse complement strand
ACAAGTGACCGTCGACGAGCCCATACAGGCGAGTCGCGG
Organism: Leifsonia sp.; assembly: GCA_031421515.1. Classification (GTDB taxonomy): domain Bacteria; phylum Actinomycetota; class Actinomycetes; order Actinomycetales; family Microbacteriaceae; genus Rhodoglobus. Next base: position 3,793 of record JANOOQ010000071.1, on the reverse strand, counting down.
CCGAGTACTCCTTCGCGCGCGGTGTGCGCACGACTGCATCCGTCGCAAGATCGATTCGCGCACCCTTCACTTGCCCCAAATAGAGCTCGCTCACGCCGTTCGGATGCACGAGCGCCACTTCGATGTCGAAACCGTCATCGGCGTTGCGGAGGGTTTCGACCTCCGTCGCAGTGGTGAACGGACGCGGGCCGGTGCCGCCGAGCATCCCCGGTCCAGGATCGCCATCGGCCGCGGGTCGGCTCAATCGCCAATAGCCCGTCTCGGTCACGTGAGGTGTCTGCGCGTCATCGAGCAGCCACGTGTACGAGTTGTAGTTAAGGTGCGGCAACCCATCGTGCGTGAAACTCACGCGCTGCCCGAACTCGAGATTGCGCGTCTCGGAACCGACCGAATAGTGCACAACACCAGTACCCTCCCAGACCCCAATGAGCCACGAGAGCGGCACAAGCTCGGCCGTCACATCGGCCCGAAGTTCGAACACGACGAACGCTAGCGCTGGCCGCGGTAGAGGTTATAGAGCACGACGACCGAGACGTACGCGATCGCGAGAGTCGCGAGCGCAAGGAGGCCGACGAAGAAGAGCTCGAGAGCGAGAAGCATACGTCCAGCTTAGCCGAGCGGCGGATTCGCGGCGCGCTGGCTGAGCCTGGCGAAAGCAGACCTAGAGCAGCGCGAAGACCCCAGTGGCGGCGGCAAGAATGAGCACCGAGACACCGATGCTCGCCATCGCGCGATTGACGAACCCATCGGGCCGGCCCGTGCTCAACTGAATCGCGAATGTCGCAATCACAGCTCCCGCGAGCGAGATGCCGATCCACGTGATGCGCTCGTCGGGCACAGATGCGACCCCGACAACCACTACGGCCCCGAGCGTCAGCAGCCACACGGGGAGCACACTCCACATTTGCCACGTCATGTAGTGATCCTAGAGCGACCGGTAGACTGTGCTAACCCACTTTGGAGGCCGATTGGCGCAGCTGTTGATCCTTACCTCTGCGGTCGACACTGAAGTCTTCCCCGCATTGGGGCTCCTGAGCCACTCCACGAAGCAGATTCCCGCGTCTCCCGCTTCGCTCATTTCTGCGCCTCCGTGCGACCTTATTTTTGTGGATGCACGCCACGACCTCGCGAGCGCAAAGTCGCTGTGCAAAATACTCAACACAACGGGCGTCAACGTGCCGCTCATCCTGATCCTCACGGAAGGCGGACTCACCGCCGTCTCGGCCGATTGGGGCGTTGACGACGTCATTCTTGGCAACGCTGGACCCGCCGAAGCGGATGCCCGCATCCGGCTCGCCCTCGGCCGCCAAGCACTTCAGTCCTCAAGTTCGAAGATCCAGGCCTCGGGGGTTGTCATCGATGAAGCGAGCTATTCCGCGAAAGTGCACGGCCGACCCCTCGACCTCACCTACAAAGAGTTCGAACTTCTGCGCTTCCTCGCGACTCACCCGTCGCGCGTCTTCACTCGTGAGCAACTTCTGAGCGAAGTCTGGGGTTACGACTACTTCGGCGGAACACGCACGGTCGACGTCCACGTTCGACGCTTGCGCGCCAAGCTCGGCGATCTCGAGTCACTCATCGGCACGGTGCGCAACGTCGGCTACCGCTTCAACGTCTACGACGACGACCATGAGCGACTCCCCACTCCCGTCAGCTCCTGACTCGAGACTGCACGCGCTCATCGAGGCCGCGGTGCGTGCGAATGGACATCCCCCGTTCTCAGACGGCAGTCTCGCCGAGCTCGCGACTGGCGCCCGACGCCTAGTTTGGCTCGGGCCCGCGGCGGCGCTCGTCTCGGAGCGCGAGGCGGAATTTGTCGTGCATCCGGATGCTCGCCGCCTAGGCCACGGCACGGCGATGCTGAACGAACTGCTCACCGCGGCCCCTGGCGAGCTGCTGTTGTGGGCGCACGGCGCGCACCCCGCCGCGCGGAGGCTCGCCGCGACGCACGGGCTCGAGCCCGTGCGCGAGTTGTTGCGGATGCGGGCTGAGGTTCCGGCTCGGGCAGTGCCGACCTCTGCGGCGTCTTCGGCCGCGGCGGATGCCCGGGCGTATGCGTCGTCGGTGGCCACCGGGGCAACTCCGCCGTCAGTGCACGCCGAGTTCGCCGATACGGCCCATGTTGCCGACGTGACATGGGCCACGTTGGCGAACTCGAGCGGGGATGCGAGCGCGGGAGCCTCTCGCGACCACGCGGTCGCTGAGGTGCTTGAGCTCAACGCGAGGGCATTCGCGGGGCATCCGGAGCAAGGCAATCTGACGCACGAACAGTTCGACGCACTCGCGGCCGAGCCGTGGTTCGACCCAGCCAACGTGCTGCTGCTGCGCAGCGCGACAGAGCCCGCCACACTCCTCGGCTTTTGTTGGCTCAAAATCGAGGGCACGTCGGGCGAGTTCTACGTCGTCGCAGTCGACCCGTCGCATCAAGGCGAGGGGGTCGGCGGGAGCCTCATGGCGGCGGGATTCGCGCGGCTAGCCGAGTGTGGCATCCGCGAAGCAACTCTTTATGTCGAGGCCGACAACACCGCGGCCCTTCGGTTGTATCGGGAGTTTGGGTTTCACGAAGACTCGATCGACATTCAATACCGCTGGGCGAGCGAACCAGACGACTAACGCGTTAATCACTACGCAGCCAGCTAGTGGCAGTATGAACGGATGGACAGCACGAACCTCGCCGACACCGAGGCCGCCACCGACTCGCTCGACGAGTATGACCTCGACGAGTCGTCGAGCGTCGACGACGGCACGCTGCCCCCCGACCGCTACCTCGACCGCGAATTGAGCTGGCTCGCCTTCAACCAGCGCGTGCTCGAACTCGCGGAAGACGACCGAGTGCCGCTCCTTGAGCGCGCCAACTTTCTCGCGATCTTCGCGAGCAACCTCGACGAATTCTTCATGGTGCGCGTAGCGGGACTCAAGCGCCGCATCGTGACGGGCCTCGCTGTTTCCACGAACGTGGGGCGTGCTCCCCTCGACGTGCTCTCCGACGTGAGCGCCAAGGCCCACGAGCTACAGGAGCGGCATGCCCTCGCGTTCCGCAACAGTGTCAAGCCCGCTCTCGATTCGGCGGGCATCCACATCGAAACCTGGGCGGATCTGGGCGACAAAGACCGCGAGCGCATCGACGAGATTTTCGCGAACCAGATCTTTCCCGTGCTCATGCCGCTCGCGGTCGACCCCGCACATCCGTTCCCCTATATCTCGGGCCTCTCGCTCAACCTCAGCATTCGCGTGCGTAACCCCAAGACCGCGAAGGTGGAGTTCGCACGCCTCAAGGTGCCGTCGATGCTCCCGCGGTTCGTCGAATTGCCCGATGATGCGAGCGGCTTGGCGCGTTATATCCCCCTCGAAGACCTCATCTCGAACCACCTCGAAGAGCTCTTTCCCGGTATGGAAATTCTCGAGCACCACGAGTTCCGCGTGACGCGCAACGAAGACGTCGACGTCGACGAAGACGAGAGCGAAAACCTCATCCAGGCTCTCGAGAAGCAGATTTTGAGCCGACGGTTTGGTCCGCCCATCCGCTTGGAAATCACGGATGATATGGATGCCGTGACCCTCGGCCTCTTGGTGCGCGAGCTCGACATCACCGAGCAAGAGGTCTACCGGCTGCCCGCGCCGCTCGATCTCGCGGGACTGTTTCAGCTCACAAGGATCGACCGCCCGGCGCTCAAGTTCCCTCGGAGTGTGCCCACGACGAGCGTGCAGAGCTTTCTCGAGCAAGCCGCGACCGACCCCAACGTGCTCGCCATCAAGCAGACTCTCTACCGCACGAGCGGCGATAGCCCGATCG
>JANOOQ010000070.1:0-8234 GCA_031421515.1 Leifsonia sp. | reverse complement strand
CGCAGCGACGAGCCCCGCGAAGTGAGCCATATCGACCCAGAGCACAGCACCGACCTCATCGGCAATCGCGCGGAAAGCGGCGAAGTCGAGTTGGCGCGGGTAGGCGCTCCAGCCCGCGATGAGCACGTGGGGTCGAACTTCGAGGGCCTTCTCGCGCACGACATCCCTGTCGACGAGGAAGGTCTTGGGGTCGACGCCGTACGCGTGAGCCTCGTAGAGCTTGCCCGAGAAGTTGAGCTTCATGCCGTGGGTGAGGTGCCCTCCGTGCGCGAGCTCGAGGCCGAGAATCCGGTCTCCCGGGGTTGCGATCGCAGCGAGCACGGCAGCATTTGCCGTGGCGCCCGAGTGGGGCTGCACGTTCGCATATGCCGCGCCGAAGAGGCTCTTGGCTCGTGAGATCGCGAGGGACTCGGCGACGTCAACGAATTCACACCCACCGTAGTAGCGACGGCCGGGGTAGCCCTCGGCGTACTTGTTGGTCAGCACTGACCCTTGCGCTTCGAGCACCGCACGAGGCACGAAGTTCTCGCTCGCGATCATCTCGAGGGTGCCGCGCTGGCGGCCGAGTTCTTGATCGAGTACTGCTGCGATCTCGGGATCGACCTCGGAAAGCGGCGAATTGAAGGTTGTCGACATGGGCTGGCTCCTGACACTCAAACGGATAGTACAAAGGAATCCGGAAGGCCCAGGCGTACGGCCCATTCGTGTGGTTTCGCTCCCCGATGGTTGGCCATCTGAACGCCAGTAGCGATGTAGAAATGATACCGCCTTGTCTATTAGTTAGGACTCCTGACATCCTCGATGAGTGAGTGTCATCCCCGCACCCGTGAGCCGCATCGACGGCGACGGAACTCTTCCTCTCGCGGGCGCAAGCGTGAGCGGCGTTCTCGCCGACTACGCGGCCGAAGTGCTCGGGCTGCACGTGAGCGAGGCGGGGAGCATCCACCTCCACATCGGTTCGAGCCCAGCCCCCGGCGGCTACTCAATGACCGTCACCCACGCAGGAATCGACATCGAAGCGGATGCCCCCGCAGGCCTCTTCGCGGGCATCCAAACTCTGCGCCAGCTCGCCGTCACAAGCGAAGTGCCCGTCACGCGAATCGTGGACTACCCCCGCTTTCGCTACCGCGGCGCGATGCTCGATGTCGCGCGGCACTTCTTCGACGTGGCTGCCGTCAAGCGCTACATCGACGACATCGCGCTGCTCAAACTCAACTTCTTGCACCTCCACCTCACGGACGACCAGGGCTGGCGCATCGAGATCGAGTCGTGGCCCGAGCTCACGCGCGCGGGCGCTTCGACGCAAGTGGGCGGAGGCGGTGGCGGCTTCTACTCGAAGGCCGACTACGCCGAGATCGTCGAGTACGCGGCGGCGCGCTTCGTGACGATCGTTCCCGAGATCGATCTGCCGGGGCACACGAATGCTGCGATCGTCGCGTACCCCGAGCTCGGCGATGCGCCAGCTGAACCCTACGAGGGCATCGAGGTGGGCTTTAGCTCCCTCGCGATTGGGCGCGAGGGCACGTACCGCTTCGTCAACGACGTCATGCGTGAGGTCGCTGCCATGACTCCCGGGCCCTACATCCACTTGGGCGGAGATGAATCGCTCGCGACCACCGACGAGAACTTTCTCGCCTTCATCGCTCGCGCGACCGCAATCGCCGCGACACACGGCAAGACCCTCATCGGCTGGCACGAGATGGGTCGCAGCCGCGAACTACCCGCGGGCACGATCGGCCAGTACTGGAGCTTCACGACTCCTCAAGAGGGATCCGTCGAGCACACGGTCTCGTTCGTCGAGCAAGGCGGCCAGATCATCATGTCTCCAGCGGATGTCGCCTACCTCGACATCACGTATGACAAAGAATTTGCGCTCGGGCTGGACTGGGCGAACGGCCCCACGAGCGTCCCTGAGTCGTACAGCTGGGATCCGTCCGACATCGTCCCTGGAGTGTCAGACGAACAACTCTTGGGCGTCGAGGCACCCCTGTGGAGCGAGACCGTCTCGACGATCGATCAGGTCGAGCTCATGGCCTTCCCCCGGCTCGCTGCGATCGCCGAGATTGCGTGGTCACCACGCGCGGGTCGGTCATGGAGCGAGTTCGCACCCCGATTGGCGGCGTTCGGTCGCGTCATGGATGCTGCGGGCATCCGCTATTACCGTGCCCCAGACGTGCCGTGGCTCGACTAGCGCGACTCCGCCCGACGCGCGAGATACCGATCGCCCCACGTCAGCGCGACAAGAGCAACGAGCGTGATGCTCGCGTTGACAAACGGCAACACGTCGACACTCACGTATGCGAGCAAGAGCGCACCGATTAGTGCGCCAGCGCCAATCCCGACATTGAACGATGTCGTCAAATAAGCGGATGCGAAGTCGCGAAGCCTCGCGGACACCGTGTGGAGCATGCGCGTCTGAAGCATCGCGGGCACGGCGCCGAAGCCGATGCTCCACACGACGAGTGCGGGAAATACGACCCACGTCACGCTCGGGAAGAACCCAATCACGGCAACAGACACGACGATCGAGCCGAGAGCGATGCTGATCGCGCCACGGGGGTAACGCTGTGCGAAGAGACCGGACAACACGAGGCCGGCGAAGGCCGCCGACCCGTAGAGGAAGAGCACGACAGCAACCCATTCGCGCGGGATGCCGACGGGCCCGAGCAGGAAGGGTGCGACGTACGTGTACAACACGTTGTGCGCGGTGATGATGACCACGACAACCACGCAAATGAGGATTATGCCGGGGATGGATGAGTCCTTTCGCAGCGGCACCGGGATCTCACCCGTCATGAGCGGAACGAGATGATTGACAGCGGGGAGTAGCCACGCCGCGACGACCGCAAGAATCACAATCACTCCCGCCATGATGAGAAACGCAGCCCTCCAGCCGAGTGCGTGCCCGATCGCCGTGCCCAAGGGAACACCGAGCACGAACGCCGTGGTACCGCCGCCCGCAGTAAGCGCGACAGCACGAGCCAAGTGCGACTTGTGCACGAGGTGACCCGCATATGCACCCACGACGGCCCAGAACAGCCCATGCGCGAGTCCGCCGAGAACTCTCGCGACAACGAGCACGCCGTAGGTGGGCGCGAGCGCGCTCATGACGCTCGACAGCACGAAAACGAGCAAGACGATGAGCACGAGCGACTTGCGTGGCACGCGCCGCGTCAGGTTCGCGAGTGGTGCAGTAGTCAACACGACGGTGCCAGCGAAGATCGTGATGAGCAGTCCCACTTGAGATTGCGAGACTCCCAGGTCGCTCGCGATTTCGGGCAACAGACCCGCCGGCAAGAACTCAATCGTCACGGAACTGAACATGAGACTCGAGAGAGTCAGGATGCCGATCCAGGGGAATTTCTTTGTCGAAGTCACTGCGCCCAGCGTAATCGAGGATGTCGGCGCGACCTCACCACCGTGACTGCAACTACCCTTGAAGCGTGACGGCAACACACTGGATACTGACTCTGGTCTGCGACGACCGTCCCGGTATTGTGCACGCCGTCACGGGTGCGATTGTCGAGGCCGGCGGCAACATCACGGAGTCTCAACAGTTCTCGAGCGACGATACGTCGTCGTTCTTCATGAGGCTGCAAGTCGAGTCTTCCGCGTCGCGCGTCGCGTTCGAAGCCGCGCTCGTGCCCGTCACCGAGCGCTTCGCCATGACGTGGCAACTCGACGTTGTCGGCCGCCCGCTGCGCACACTCGTGCTCGTGTCGCGAGCAGGGCATTGCCTCAATGACCTGCTGTACAGGCAGCGAGCCGGACAGCTCACGATCGACCTGCCGCTCGTCTTGAGCAATCACCCCGACCTCGCCGAACTCGCGTCGTTTTACGACGTCCCCTTCGAGGCGCACCCCGTGTCGAGCCCCGGCCAGAAGCTCGCGTTCGAAGATCGCGTGCAAGAAGTCGTCGAGCAACACGACATCGAACTCGTCGTGCTCGCGCGCTACATGCAGATTCTGTCGCCCGAGTTGTGCGAGACCTTGAGTGGCAAGGCCATCAATATTCACCACTCGTTTCTCCCGGGATTCAAGGGTGCCAACCCTTACAAGCAAGCGCATGCGCGTGGCGTCAAGCTCATCGGAGCGACGGCTCACTTCGTCACGAGCAACCTCGACGAAGGCCCCATCATCGAGCAAAACGTCGTGCGTGTTGACCACTCCCGCACGGCGAGCGAACTCGTTGCGATCGGTCAGGACGAGGAGTCTCGAACCCTCACTCACGCAGTCAAATGGTTCGCCGAGCACCGCGTTCTGCTCGACGGAGCCCGAACGATCATCTTCAAATGACAATGCTCATCCACTCCGCGCGAAAGCTCGATGCCGCGGGCGAGGTCGATGACTTCTGGATGCTTATCGAAGGCGACACGATCCTCGAAACGGGTACGGGTCGAGCTCCGGATGCCGCCATCAAGGTCGACGCCGAGGCAAAGTGGCTCGTGCCGGGGTTCATCGACCTGCACTGTCACGGAGGCGGTGGACACTCATTCGACGACGGTATTGCGAGCATCACGGCGGCGCTCGCGACGCACCGTGCCCACGGCACGACGCGTTCGGTCATCAGCCTCGTCGCGAACCCCATGGCGGCGCTCGTCGCTAGTCTCGGGGCCATCGCCGATCTCGCGCACTCCGACCCTCTCATTCTCGGCTCGCACCTCGAGGGACCGTTCCTCGCTCCCCAACGGCGGGGCGCGCACAACGCCGAGTACTTGCTCGCACCGCAGCCCTTCGAGGTAGAGCGCTTCATCGGCGCCGCGCGCGCAACCCTCAGGCAACTCACGATCGCCCCCGAGCTACCCAATGCACTCGAGGCGATCGACGTGCTCGTCGAGGCAGGGGTCACCGTCGCGGTGGGCCACACCGAAGCGACCTTCGACGAGGCCAGGGGCGCGTTCGACCGCGGTGCGCGATTGCTCACGCATGCCTTCAACGCGATGCCGGGCATCCACCACCGCGCTCCCGGACCCGTCGTCGCGGCGTTCGACGACGAGCGCGTCACGATCGAGATCGTGCTCGATGGGCACCATGTGCATCCGGATGTCGCGGCGCTCGCCTTCGCGGCCTCTCCCGACCGCGTGGCTCTCGTGACGGACGCCATGGCGGCGGCGGGCGCGAGCGACGGCGACTATGCCCTCGGAAGCCTCACCGTGACCGTGCGCGACGGCCTAGCAAAGCTCGCGGGCACCGACACGATCGCAGGCTCGACCCTCACTCAAGACGTCGCCTTGCGCGTAGCGATAGAGCGCGCGGGAATCGCTCCACGCGACGCCGTGACGGCCCTCACACGCACGCCCGCTCGAGCACTCGGCCTCGGTCATCGGCACGGGATGCTCGCCGCCGGATTCGCGGCAGACGCCGTTCTTCTCGACCACGAGTGGCGCGTAAGCGCTGTATGGGCCGACGGGCGAGCGCTCTAAACGCGTTCCCAGTCGAGCCGGTGCTCCCAGGCGAACGTGTAGTAGTCGGCGTGCTTCAGCAGGCTCGCTGCGGCTTCGTCGACGCTCCAAGGTGGTGATGAGATCAACGTTCGAGCCGATCTTGCCGCTGACACGAATGCGGGAACGAGTGCCACGAAGACGGTTAGCGGGGCAAAGATGGCAGCGATCAGGGGCCAGCGTGAGCGCTTCACGCGTGAATCGTGAGCACGGTCCACGTTTCACCCGCGTCATCAGTGAAGGCGATGCCGCGATCGTCTGCGACGTACATTCGATCGCCTTCGACTGCGAAGGCTTGCGGCGCGCCCGTCACGGTTTGCCCCTGTTGCCAGCCCCCGCCTGTGGCGCGTGTCCAAAGGATTCCGGCGGTGTCGACACCCGCCATCGTGCCCGCCTCGTCAGCCGCGAGAACGTACAGCGGTGGTGCGGTCTCATCTATCGTGAAACTCATTCCGTTGTCACTACTGACCGCCAGACCATCTTCGGTAGTGGCAAATAACCGATCGCCGACCGCAAGGATGTCACGAGCGAGCACGCTAGCGCCGTCGCTCCACGTGACGCCACCATCGAGGCTGAGTTGAATGCGCCCCGTGGACCAGTCGTAACCGAAGATTGTCGGATTCCCGCCCCCGTTGGGCGCCACGGTCAGCCCGTGAAAGTCAGTCACCCCGGTCAGGGACACATTGGTCCACGTCTCCCCGAGGTCATTGCTCGTGATGAGGCCCAAGTTCGGGCTGCCGAAGGTATCCGGGGTGGCGGGTCCGGGGTGCCCCGATGCATACGCGGTACCGCCAACGACCGTGAACCCCATTGGGTCAAAGTCGAGACCGCCAATCGGGCCGACCGACGCGGCCGACCCGTCAGGACTGATCGTGAGCTGGTACAAGCCTTCGTGCGTGGCCACCAGCAACGTTCCGTCATCTTCATCAATAACAATTTCGTGAATGTGGTCAAATACCGACGCGGCGGCGATCGGCATACTAGGTTGCTGTGCGCTGGAGCATCCACTCAGCAGCATCGCTGCGGAAATGGTCGCGGCTGTGGCGGACGCGAACGTAACTATCAATGTGCGGTTCATCGTGATCCAATCGTATTGGTGACAGGTCGGTCCCGGCCGACACTCCGCAAACGCGGCGACCACAAGCGGCGCCACAAACCCGACCGAGTAAGGCATGCTAGGGAAAGGAATTCACACTCGAGGAGATTCAATGCGCTCGTACACGAAACCCGCTGTATTCGTTCTGACCGGGCTGTCCATTGCCTGCGCGCTCGCTGGATGCACGGCCCCAGCATCGACGGACGGTACGACGACCGACGACTCGACAACGTCGACCGGGAGTGGTTCGTACACCGACGGCACGTATACGGCGAGCGGTGACTATCAAGCCCCGAGCGGAACCGAAACTGTCGAGGTATCGATTACCCTCGCCGCCAATTCGATCACGGCCGTCGAGGTAGTTGGCGATGCAACCGACCCCCAAGCAAAACTCATGCAGGGCGAATTCATTAGCGGCATCGGGGGCGTCGTCGTTGGCAAGAACATCGACAGCATCCAAGTCGATAAGGTCGGCGGTTCTTCACTGACGAGTGGCGGCTTCAACGCTGCAATCGACGCCATCAAGGCAGACGCTGAAGCATAATCTCGCTTTCGAAGCGATCGGAACGAACTGGCAACTCGATACGGCCGAGCCGATAGACGCGCGCCTCGAGACCTCGATCATGGAGCGCGTCGAGAAATTCGACCGGGATTGGTCGCGGTTTCGAAGCGATTCGCTCGTGTCACGAATAGCGCGAGAGCCCGGAACGTGGAGATTTGGCGACGATGCGCCCGCGTTATTCGACCTCTACCGTCGGCTTTACGAATCCACTGACGGCGCAGTAAGCCCCCTCGTTGGAAGTGCACTCGACACACTCGGGTACGACCGCACGTATTCACTGCGGCCGAGCGGCACCCCGACGGCCGCGCCGCGGTGGGACGAAGCCTTCTCGTGGGATGGGCACGCACTCGTGACGCTGAATCCTGTTTCAATCGATGTTGGGGCGGCCGGAAAGGGATACCTCGTTGATCTCGTGACCGAACTGCTGGTTGAGGGTGGGCATGTCGCCGGGATCGTCGACGCAAGCGGCGACCTGCGCCAGTGGGGCGCGGATTCGATTCGGGTTGCGCTCGAGCATCCGCTTGATCCGACGAAAGCGATCGGAATCGCGAACGTGCGAAACGCGGCTCTGTGCGCATCCGCAACCAATCGTCGCGCCTGGGGCGATGGCCTGCATCATGTCGTCGACGCCACGACGGGGCTCCCGACTCGACACGTTATCGCGACGTGGGTGATCGCGAGCACGGGCCTCGAGGCCGACGGACTCGCTACCGCGCTCTTCTTTGCCGAGCCCGAACGCTTGGCGCAGGAGTTCGACTTCACGTACGTGCGTATGCTTTCGACCGGACTAGTAGAGTTTTCGCCAAACCTCGATGGGGAGTTGTTTTCATGAAGCAATGGCTAGATCGTGTGACGGGATCCGTCACGATGTACAAGCTCGTGATCATCGTGCTTAGCTCAATTGGGGTAATTGCGCTCGTGCTCTCCCTGCTCGGTCAATTGGGCTCGGGCCCACTTGACCTGCTCGCGTCGGCCGCGGTCGCAATCAACGTCGCGATCGTTTCAACGATCGTGGTGTCGAAGATCGTGCGAGCAACGCCGCACCTCGACTCCGCGTTCATTACCGGCCTCCTTGTCTTCCTCATCATGCGACCCACGATTGATCCCTTGGGCCTCGGCTACATCGCGCTCGCAAG
>JANOOQ010000069.1:0-17118 GCA_031421515.1 Leifsonia sp. | reverse complement strand
AGCGCCGAGCAAGCTGTGCTTGCTCGGGTCGATCGAATCGCCGAATACGAAGTTCCCGTCGACCCGATGGACGACCTTCAATGTGAAAGTTGCCAATAGTGATGCGCGCTGGAGCTATGGGGATTGCATCGCAATCCCGCGACGCCAGCGCCGACGAAGCTACGCTTCGTCGGTCGAATAGAAGGAGCCGCTGAAAGTGGGCATCTTAGGAACGGGCCTGCAAGAAGGTCTTCTGCTCAAGCCAATCCGCTACCAGTGGGCGATGGACCTGTACGACCAGGCTGTCGCGAACACGTGGTTTCCCAACGAGATTCAGCTCGGCGAAGACATCGCTGACTTCAAGAAGATGACCGACGAGGAGCGTCACGCTGTGACGTTCCTCATGAGTTACTTCAACCCCAACGAGTTGCTCGTCAACAAGGCTCTCGCTTTCGGCGTTTATCCCTACGTGAACGCTGCCGAGTGCAGCCTGTACCTCGCGAAGCAAATGTGGGAAGAAGCGAACCACTGCATGAGCTTCGAGTATGTGCTCGAGACGTTTCCGATCGACCGTGAGGCTGCTTATGCCTCGCACGTCGACATTCCCTCGATGGCTCGCAAGGAAGAGTTCGAGGTCAAGTACATCCGCCGCATGACGGAACAGACTCTCGACATCACGACGACGGACGGCAAGAAGGACTTCATCCGCAATCTCGTCGCGTACAACGTGATCCTCGAGGGTGTGTGGTTCTACTCGGGCTTTATGGTCGCCCTGTCGTTCCGCCAACGCAATCTGCTGCGCAACTTCGGTTCTCTCATGGACTGGGTCGTGCGCGACGAGAGCTTGCACCTCAAGTTCGGAATCAACCTGATCCTGACGGTGCTCGAAGAGAACCCCGATCTTCAAACGGAAGAGTTCGCTGCCGAGATCAAGCAGATGATTCTGGATGCTGTCGAGATGGAAGAGGAATACAACCGAGACCTGCTCCCCAACGGCATTCTCGGTCTCAACGCCACGTACATCAACCAGTACGTCAAGTACCTTGCCGACCGCCGGCTCGAGGAGCTTGGATTCGAGGCGCACTACAACGTGACTAACCCCGCGAAGTGGATGGCTGCGGCGAACGACACCCTGCAGCTCGTGAATTTCTTCGAGTCGACGAACACGTCATACGAGTCGAACGCGTCGGCGACCTCGAAGAAGAAGGGCTAGCGCCTCCTCCACAGCCAAGTGCTACCATGTAGCACATGGAGAGCATTGGCGTTCGCGAGTTGCGGCAGAACGCGAGCACTTATCTTGAACGCGTGAAGCGCGGCGAGACTATTCAAGTCACCGAGCGCGGCGTCCCGATTGCCGTGCTTGCGCCTCTGCCTGTCGTCAAGAAGTCGCGAGTCGAGGAGCTAATCGAGCAAGGGATCCTGATTCCGGGGCAAGGGGATCTCGAGGAGATTCTTGCTAGGCCCATGCCACCAATGGATCCGAATTACGCCGGTCCAAGTCTCGCCGAGATCCTCGACGAACTGCGAGAGGACAAGATCTAGGTGCGATTTCTCGACTCGTCGGCAATTGTCAAACTCGCGGTTGACGAGCAGGAGACCGAGTCGCTGAAGCAATACCTCGCGGGCGCGACCTTCGCGTCAAGTGCGTTGGCTCGCACCGAAGTGATCCGAGCGGTGCACCGCCGCGCGCCCAATCGCGTTGCTATTGCCGCCGACATCATCGCGCAAGCGCAACTAGTTGCCGTCACGACTTCTGACCTCGAAGTGGCCGCACGACTCGAGCCTGCGAGTTTGCGAGGCCTCGACGCGATTCAAGTCGCCGCAGCCTTGAGGCTGGGTAACGAGCTTGAGGCCTTCGTTGCCTATGACGAGCGCTTGCTCGCGGCCGCGGCGGCGCTCGGGATGCCAGTGGCGTCGCCGGGGGCTTAGGGGGGCTGCGGTTTCGATACGCGCTTTGCGCTACTCAACCCGCCTTAGGCGCGCGTACCTGACCTGACCCGACCCAGCCCGACCCAGCGCAGCTGGGTCGGGCTGGCGTCGCAGAATCGCGATGCGATTCCCTTAGCTCCAGCGCGCTAGCGGGGCTGCATTCGGATCGCACCGTCGAGCCGAATCGTCTCGGCATTGAGGTACGGATTCTCGACGATGTGCTGCACGAGAGCCGCGAACTCCGGGGGGCGTCCGAGGCGGGCGGGATGCGGCACTTGCGTAGCGAGAGAATCCTGCGCCGCTTGCGGCAACCCCGCCATGAGAGGTGTCTCGAAAATACCCGGTGCGATCGACACGACGCGGATGAGGTGCGGAGCGAACTCGCGAGCGAGCGGCAGCGTCATCCCCGCGACGCCCGCTTTTGACGCCGCATACGCGGGTTGGCCGACTTGACCGTCGAATGCCGCGACGGACGCAGTCGTGATGACGACACCGCGCTCTTCGCCGATCGGTTCGGTTGCCATGATCGCTTCGGCCGCGAGCCGCACGACATTGAAGGTGCCCGTGAGGTTGATCGCTACAACGCGCTCGAAGTCGGCCAATGGGAGCGCGCCGCTGCGGCCCACGGTTCGACCGACCGTCGCGACGCCCGCACACGATACGACTATGCGAAGTGGGGCGAGCTCAGTCGCGGCTTCGACTGCGCGCGCCACGTCGTGCTCGTCGGTCACGTCGGTCGCGCAGAACGTGAATCCGTGATCGGCGGCGAGTTGCATTCCGCGCGAGGATGCGAGGTCAGCGATGACTACTCGCGCGCCCGCGTCGTTGAGCGCGATCGCGGTCGCGAGCCCGAGGCCGGATGCTCCGCCAGTCACGAGAGCCGAGCATCCCGCAATCTGCATTAGAGGCGCTCGATGATCGTCGCGTTGGCCATGCCAGCACCTTCGCACATCACTTGAAGTCCGTAGCGGCCGCCCGAATGCTCAAGCTGATTGACCATCGTCGTGAGTAGTCGCGTACCGGATGACCCGAGCGCGTGCCCCAGCGCGATCGCCCCGCCGCGCGGATTGATGTGCTCGTGGTCGACCTCGAACTCGCGCTGCCACGCGAGCGGCACAGACGCGAAGGCTTCGTTGATTTCGTACGTGTCGAAGTCGTCGATCGAAAATCCGCTGCGATCAAGAATCTTGTGGGTTGCGGGAATGACGCCCGTGAGCATCTCGATGGGGTCGCTCCCGACGACAGCGGACGAGTGGAACCGCGCTCGCGGTCGCAGCCCGAGGTGGTTCGCGCGATCCTCACTCATGATGAGCACAGCGGATGCGCCGTCTGTGAGCGGGCTCGAATTGCCCGCCGTCACGCGCCACTCGATCTCCGGGAAGCGGGCGGACATCTCGTCGCTGCGGAACGCTGGCGCAAGCCCCGCAAGGCTCTCGAGAGTCGTGGTCGGTCGGATGGTCTCGTCGGCCGTGACATCCCCCAGGGCAAGAATTTCGGTGTCGAAGTTAGCGGATGCCGCGAGCCGGTGTGATCGAGCCGCGAACTCGTCTAACGACTCGCGCTCGATGCCCCATCGCGCGGCGATGAGTTCCGCCGAGATGCCTTGGCCGACGAGTCCACCGTCGTATCGTTCGCCGATCAAGGATCCCCAGTTGTCCATCCCGAGGGTTGCAAAGCCGATCGGGTTCTTGCTCATGAGCTCGACGCCGCACGCAATCACGACGTCGTAGGCGCCGGCGATGACGCCTTGAGCGGCAAACGCGACGGCTTGCTGGCTCGATCCGCACTGACGATCGACGGTCGTGCCCGGCACCGACTCGGGAAAGCCAGCGGCAAGAGCGGCATTGCGCGCGATGTTGACGGACTGCTCGCCCACTTGCGAGAGACAGCCCGCGATGATGTCGTCGACGAGCGCGGGGTCGAGGTCGTGCCGACCGACGAGCTCTCGCAGCACTGTCGCGAGCAAATCAACCGGGTGCCACGCAGAGAGAGCGCCTCCGGGCTTTCCGCGGCCGGACGGGGTGCGAAGAGCGTCGACAATCACTGCGGTAGCCATGAGGTCAGGCTACGCCCCGGGTAGCAATGACGACCAGTCACAGTCCGATATGAAGCCACCGACGACGATGAGCTTGCACCGTAGAATCAGACTCGACCGAGTAGGGCTTGAGAAACAAGGGGGACTCCTGTGCCGATAGCCGTGCGCTACAACTCGTTCGGGTCGCCCGACGTGCTTGAACTCGTCGAGGTGCCGGAAGTGCATCCCGAAGCCGGGCGGGTGCGCGTCGCGGTGCGAGCCGTCGGCCTGAATCCATTCGACTTCAAGATGCGATGGGGGCGGGTACCGCTCAAGACCGTCGTGTTTCCGCGCGGCGTGTGCCTTGATTTTGCGGGAGTCGTAGACGAAGTGGCCGAGGGTGCCTCTTACGCCGACGGTAGCGCCGTCGAGGTTGGCGACGAGGTGTTCGGCTGGGCCGACGGCGGAACCGCTCGCGAGCAATTGCTCGCGACGGCAGCCAACCTCACTCGCAAACCCGCGGACGTTTCGTGGGAGGTAGCGGGATCTTTCGCGACCATCGTGCAAACCGCCCACTTCTCGCTCGAGGCACTCGAAGTCGGCGCGGCAGATACCGTGCTCGTGAGCGCGGCAGCGGGCTCGGTGGGATTCGTATACTCGCAACTCGCGATCGCGCGCGGCGCCCGCGTGATCGGCACGTCGAGCGAAGCCAATTTCGCCCGGCTCGAGGAGATCGGGGTGACGCCCACGACGTATGGCCCCGGCCTCGCCGACCGCGTGCGCGCGCTCGCGCCCGACGGCGTAACGGCTGTGCAAGACAACTTCGGTCGAGAGACAATCGACGCAGGATTCGAACTCGGGTTGGCCGCCGATCGCATTTGCTCGATCGTTGACCACGACGCCGTCGCTGAGTTGGGGCTCGCGAGTCCCGGGCGGTTCGTCAAGACTGCTGCCATCAACGCGCAGTACGTTGCGATGGTCGCCGACGGCACGCTCAGCATTCCCGTACAAGCGGTGTTTGCTCTCGCGCGCATCCGCGAAGCATTCGAAGTCTTGGAGGAGCGGCACGTCTCAGGCAAGATTGTCGTGGTGCCGTGAGCTGTACACAACCGTAGGAGTCACAGTGGACAAGACCGTCGAATCCGCGGCAGCAGCCGTCTCAGACATTCCGAACGGCGCGACCGTCGCGGTGGGGGGCTTCGGGCTTTCGGGAGTGCCGATTGTGCTCATTCGCGCCCTGACTGCGGGGGGCTCGACAGACCTCGAGGTCGTTTCCAACAATTGCGGCATCGACGGCTGGGGTCTCGGGGTGCTGCTCGAAGAGCGCCGTATCCGCCGAATAATCGCTTCGTACATCGGTGAGAACAAAGAGTTCGCGCGCCAATATCTTGGCGGCGAGATCGAGGTCGAGCTCACCCCTCAAGGCACGCTCGCCGAGCGCCTCCGCGCTGGTGGCGTCGGCATTCCCGCGTTCTTTACGCCCACGGGGGTCGGCACAGTTGTTTCTGAGGGAGGGATGCCCTGGCGCAACTCGGTTGACGGGTCGACCGCGATTCTGTCGCCCCCGAAAGAGACGAAAGTGCTCGAGTCGCTGGGCGGGCCTCGCGAGTATGTGCTCGAGCAAGCCATTCGCGCCGACTTCGCGCTCGTGCGCGCGACGAAGGCCGACCGCCACGGAAACCTCGTGTTCGAGCGCGCCGCACGCAACTTCAATCCCGTCACCGCGATGTCTGGCCGCATCACGATCGCCGAGGTCGAGCACATCGTCGAGCCGGGCGAGATCGATCCGGACGACGTGCACTTGCCCGGCATCTACGTCGATCGCCTTGTGCAATTGACGCCCGAGCAAGCGGCAGAATTGCCGATCGAAAAGACGACCGTTCGCCGTCGCACGAAAGAACACTCATGACCTTGACGAGAGACGAGCTCGCGGCGCGAGCGGCGCAAGAGCTACAGGACGGCACGTACGTCAACTTGGGAATCGGGCTGCCGACGCTCATCCCGAACTACATTCCCGAGGGCATCACCGTGATTCTCCATTCCGAGAACGGAATCCTCGGCGTCGGCCCCTACCCGTGGGAGGGCGAAGAAGACGCCAAGCTCATCAACGCCGGCAAAGAGACCGTGACGGTCTTGCCGGGGGCGTCGTACTTCGATTCTGCCGCGAGTTTCGGCATGATCCGCGGCGGTCGAATCGCGACCGCGATTCTCGGCGCGATGCAAGTCTCGGCGAACGGTGACATCGCGAACTGGGCAGTACCAGGAAAGCTCATCAAGGGCATGGGCGGTGCGATGGACCTCGTCTCTGGCTCCGATCGCGTCATCGTTGTCATGGAGCACGTCGCGAAAGATGGCTCGGCAAAGGTCGTCACCGAGTGCACGCTGCCCCTCACGGGCCGCTCGTGCGTCGACCGCATCATTACCGACCTCGCGGTCATTGACGTCATGCCCGATGGCCTCGTGTTGCGCGAACTCGCGCCGGGTGTTTCTGTCGACGACGTGATCGCCGCGACAGATGCTCCGCTGCGAGTCGAACTAGCGACCGCCCTCTAGGCCGGCTCTACGCCGAATGCGCGCGCAAGCTTGTCGATCTTTTGCGCTCGACCGAGTCGCGGAAGGTCGCTGCCGTCACGGATGACCCGGCCACGAGCCTCGAAGTCATCGAGAAAGGCGCGAGCCCACGCGACGTCTGAGCGAGTGGGGCTGATGACCTCATTGATCGTCGGAAGCTGCTCGATGTCGAGACACAGCTTTCCCGTCATGCCGAGTGCGACGGCCATCGAGCCTTGCTCGCGGAGGACTGGGTGGTTTGACCCAACGGTTGGCCCATCGATGGGGCCGGGGAGGTTGCCGACGCGGCTCGCGATTACGAGGCGTGAGCGCGGATAAGCCATGGCGAGGTCGTCAGAGCTCGTTCCCGTGTCTCGGCGGTAGTCGCCGCTGCCGAAAGCCAGTCGATACGCGCCGCGCGCGCGCGCGATGCTCGCGGCCTCCTCGATTCCGAGTGCGGACTCGACGAGGGCGATGACGGGTGTAGACCCCTTGAGGCGATCGAAAGTCTCTGTGACGTGGGCGGCGGCTTCAGTCTTGGCAAGCATTACCCCGCGCAATCCAGGGAGCCCGGCGAGCGCATCCACATCACCCGACCAAAAGTCGCTCGTGCGGTCGTTGATGCGAACCCAGGCGCTGCCGCCTTTAGAGAGCCATTCGACGACGTCGGCTCGAGCTTTGTCTTTGAGCCCAGGGTCGACGGCATCCTCGACGTCGAGAATGATCTGGTCGGCCCGCGACTGCTCCGCTGCATCAAAAGACTCGGGCCGAGTGGCGGCGACGAGTAGCCAGGAACGGGCGATTTCGGCCGAACCGGAACGCGGGGAGTTCTCTACCACTGACGACTCTCTCTTCTGTGAGGAGGCGCGCGCCGCACGCCCCACCTAGGTTATCGGCTGCGCCGCTCCTCGGCCGCGAAGGCCGGAGTCGCCGCGATCACGAGCCCGAGATCACTTTTATGATGCGCTGCACGCTCACGGGTTCCGCGGTACCAAGATGCTGGGCGAAGAGGCTCAAACGGAGTTCTTCGAGCATCCACCTCGCGCGCACAATGTGACGCTGTGATGCGGGCTCGAGCGGCAACGCACCACCTGCCGAGATGTAGCGCTCCGTCGCGTTCGCGACCTCGGTCATCCACACCCGATCGCGACCCGGGTTCTCGGCGAGCTTGGCCACCCGGTGATTGATGCCCTCGAGATAGACGGGCACGCGCGCGAGGGTTGCTAGCCCCGTTGCCGACACGAATCCTGCGTGAATCAGAGCGTCGAGTTGCGCGCGAGCGTCGGCGAGCGGGGCGATGAGTGTCATGCTCGTCGCGCGCTGGATGGCTTTGTCGGTGTCTCGAGCACTTGCCAGAATGCGCGACACCAGGCCGACGGTCGTGAAGAGCGAATCGACGACAGTCGACGACAGGGCGTCGCGTACGGTCTCGAATTCGGCGCGCGTGAAGACCTCCGCTTCGCCAAGCACGTGATCGGCGCACGCGATGAGGCAATCGTCGAAGAGCTCGGCGGTAGTGCGATACGGACTCGTCGCGAGAGTGAGTTTCTCCTTCGTCGTCAAGTGTTCCTGCACGTAGCCGAGGGGAGACGGGATGCCCAGCAGGAGCAATCGGCGAACACCGAGCCGATGCGTGGCGGCTTGATCGTCGACCGTGCTCATGAGCCGAATCGCGACCGTCGTGCCCTCGTCGACGAGCGCCGGGTAGGCCCTGATGGTGTTGCCGCCGTGTTTGGTGTCTCGGCTGCGGTCGAGGGCCTCGAAGTCCCACTTGGTGAGGCCGCCGCGCTCAAGTGAGTCGCGCGGACGTTCCACTACCCGCGCGATACTTTCACGCGCGGCGGGTTTTAGGCTCGCTTGCAGAGCGGTGAGAGTCTTCGACGACGCCAGGCGCTTGCCGCGGTCATCCGTTACGGTAAAGGTCATGCGCAAGTGCGGCGGGACTCGATCGAGGTCGAAGTCGGCCGCTGAAACTTGAGTGTAGGTCTGCGCCGCAATCTGGCCCGCGAGGTAGTGCGGCAGGCTTTCGTCGAGCGGCAAGCCGACGGGCTCGAGCAGTTTGCGCGCCCAGTCCGCGGCGGGTACGACGTTCTTGCGGATGTGCTTGGGCAGCGACTTGATGAGGGATGTCACGAGTTCTTCGCGCAGCCCGGGCACTTGCCAGTCGAATCCCGTGGGCTTGAGTCCCGCGAGAAGCGGCAGCGGGATGGCGACCGTCACGCCGTCGTCGTCGGCTCCGGGCTCGAAGCGGTAGCTCAACTTCAGCGACTGATCGCCGTGGATCCACGTGCTCGGGAAGGCGTCCTCGTCGACGACGGAGTCGTCGGGCGCGAGATTCTCCGCTGTCATCGTGAGGAGGTCGGGCGTCTCGATTCGCGCCTTCTTCCACCACCCTTCGAAGTCGCGCGTGCTAGCGACATCCGCCGGAATCCGGCGCTGATAGAAGTCGAAAATCGCTTCGTCGTCGTACAGGATGTCGCGCCGCCGAGTGCGTTCTTCGAGTTCTGCGAGCTCGCGGCGGAGCTTACGGTTGGCACGGTCGAATGCTTGCTGACTCTCCCACTCGCCCTCGACGAGCGCGTGACGGATGAACAGCTCGCGCGCATACGCGGGGTCGATGCGCGAGAACTGCACTCGACGCTTCGCGACGATCGGCACGCCGTAGAGCGTGACGCGCTCGTACGCGACGACCGAGCCTTGCTTCTTCTCCCAGTGTGGCTCGGAGTGTGTGCGCTTCACGAGGTCGCCCGCGATGGCTTCCGCCCAAGCCGGGTCGATTGCCCCATTGACGCGAGCGAAGAGGCGGCTCGTCTCAACGAGTTCGGCACTCATGATCGCGGCAGGTTGCTTCTTGGCGAGCGCCGACCCGGGAAAGATCACGAACCGGGCTTGGCGCGCACCAACGTAGTCGCGCTTCGCGGTGTCTTTCAATCCGATATGACTCAAGAGTCCGGCGAGAAGTGATCGATGGATGCCGTCGGCGTTCGCACTCGCATCATCGACCGTGATGCCGAGGGTCGTCGCAGTCCTCGTGAGTTGACGCACGACGTCGTTCCACTCGCGCACCCTCAAGTAGTTGAGATACTCACTCTTCACGAGACGGCGGAATTGGTTGCCGCTCACCTCCTTTTGCTTCTCCTCAAGGTAATTCCAGAGGTTGAGGAGCGTGAGAAAATCGCTCGTCGGGTCGACGAATCGCGCGTGCTGTTGGTCGGCTTGAGTGCGCTTCTCGAGCGGGCGCTCGCGCGGATCTTGGATGCTCAGTGCCGCGACGATAGCAATGACTTCGCGTGCCGTGCCGTGCTTCTTCGACTCGATGACCATGCGAGCGAGCCGCGGATCGATTGGCAATTGTGAGAGCTGCTTGCCGATCGGGGTGATGGTGTTCGCCTTCGTGACCGCGTTGAGTTCGTGCAGGAGGTCGAGGCCGTCTTTGATGCCGCGCGAGTCCGGCGGCTGCAGGAACGGAAAGCTTGCGATATCGCCGAGCCCGAGCGAAATCATTTGCAGGATGACCGAGCTCAAGTTGGTGCGCAGAATCTCAGGTTCGGTGAACTCGGGTCGGCGCGCGAAGTCCTCCTCCGAGTACAACCGGATCGCGATGCCGTCGCTCGTGCGGCCACTGCGCCCCGACCGCTGGTTCGCGCTCGCTTGACTGATCGCCTCGATCGGCAGCCGTTGAATCTTGGACCGCACGCTATACCGACTGATGCGAGCCGTGCCGGCATCGACGACGTAGCGGATGCCCGGAACAGTCAGCGACGTCTCAGCGACGTTCGTCGCGAGCACGATCCGCCGACGCGTGCCCGCCGCTCGAGTGCTCTCGAAGACGCGGTGCTGGTCGGAGGCGCTCAAGCGCCCGTACAACGGCAGCACTTCTGTGCCGGGCAGGTTTCGGCCGCGAATTGCGTCTTCGGCGTCGCGTATCTCGTTCTCGCCTGAGAGAAACACGAGCACGTCGCCGTCGCTCTCGCGGCTCAACTCGTCGATCGCGTCGTTGATGCCCTGCAGGTAATCGCGGTCGTCGCTCGCGTCGCCGTTCTCGTCTTCCGACGCTTCAGCGACGAGCGGTCGGTAGCGGATTTCTACGGGGAAGGTTCGACCAGAGACTTCGATGATCGGAGCGCCGCCGAAGTGCTTCGAGAAGCTCTCGGGGTCGATCGTCGCGCTCGTGATAATGACCTTGAGGTCGGGCCGTCGGTTGACGAGTTGTTTGAGGTAGCCGAGCAGAAAGTCGACGGTGAGGCTGCGCTCGTGTGCTTCGTCGATGATGATCGCGTCGTACTGCTTGAGGTCGCGGTCGCGGTGAATCTGGTTGAGCAGAATTCCGTCGGTCATGATTTTGATGCGCGTGTCTTTGCCGACGCGATCGGTGAAGCGCACTTGATACCCGACGAGGCCGCCGACCTCGGTGCCGAGCTCTTCTGCGATGCGCTCGGCGATCGTGCGCGCTGCGATTCGGCGCGGCTGCGTGTGACCGATGCTCTCGTAGCCGAGCTCGAGCAGCATCTTCGGAATCTGCGTCGTCTTGCCGGACCCCGTCGCGCCCGCAACGATTAGGACTTGGTTCTCGGCGATGGCGCGCGCGATATCGTCCCGGCGCTGACTGACAGGCAGGTCGGGCGGAAAGTGGATGGGGATTGTGGCGGACATGAGCCTTTCATCGTAAGCCGCGGATGCAATTTCTCCCGCCCCAGCCGCCCCCGCCCGTCGCTCCGCCGCCGCCGTCACTTGGCGAATCTGGGTCCGTCACGGTCGCTGTCCCAGAGGGGGTCCCGAAAAACGCTTCCCAACTTTTGGGTTGCGCAACTCTGCGGCTTCGCAACCAGTGCGTTGTGCACGTCCGGCTCGCCAGTCTCTCAGTTGCGCAACTCCACGGCTTCGCAACTCAAAAGTTGGGAAGCGTTTTTCGGGACCCACTCTGAGCCGCCGCCAGCGGCGTCGCAGGCAATCCGGGAGCCGGGCATCCACCCCTCCACAGCGCAGCACGACCCAAAAGCTGCACGGAGAAGGCTCCTGGCCATACTTCGCCCAAAGTCGCGAGCAAGCTGGCACTCGTGAACGAGTTCAAAGTTATGGCGGATCCGATTCGGCGGCGGATCGTCGAGATCTTGGCGTCGGGCGAACACACCGCGGGCAACGTCGCTGAGGTGATCGCGTTCGACAACTCGATTACGCGTCAAGCGGTATCGAAGCACTTGCGGATTCTGCGCGACAACAAATGGGTCGACGTTCGAGAGGAGGAAAACACCCGGGTCTATTCGCTTGAGCCCGACGCCCTACGAGGGCTGTACCACGAGGTCGCACGCCTCAAGTACCTGTGGGCACGGCGCATTGGCACGCGCGAGAGGAACGACCCGATGCCGGAGCATGCGCATCCATTCGTGCCACCACGACCACGACGGGGGAAGGCGAACGTAAGCTGGTCTCGTGAAGCTTCATGAGGTTCGAGTACATCGCAGCGACGAAAACTTGGCTCGCGAGGGCCAATTGGCATGGAAGATCGCCGAGGTCGCGTCGGAGGCGATTGAGCCGTCGGCCGAAGTCACCGACATGGTCATCAATCGCGTCATCGACAACGCCGCCGTCGCGGTTGCATCCCTCACGCGGGCGCCCGTCGTGTCGGCGCGCGCTCAAGCCGAAGCGCACCAGGTCTCGCGCGGCGGCAGCGGGTCGACAGTGTTCGGTAGCGACCAACTCACGAGTCCCGAGTGGGCTGCGTGGGCCAACGGCGTCGCCGTGCGCGAGCTCGATTATCACGACACGTTCCTCGCGGCTGAGTACTCGCATCCGGGCGACAACATTCCGTCGATCCTCGCTGTCGCGCAGCACGCGGGCCGCTCGGGCGCCGAGCTGCTCAGGGGCATCGTCACGGGGTACGAGATTCAGATCGATTTGGTCAAGGCGATCAGCCTGCACAAACACAAGATCGACCACGTCGCTCACCTCGGCCCGAGCGCGGCAGCCGGTATCGGCACCCTGCTCGGCTTGCCGACCGAAACGATCTTCCACGCGATCGGTCAAGCCCTCCACACGACGACCGCGACGCGGCAATCGCGCAAGGGCGAGATCTCGACGTGGAAGGCGCACGCTCCCGCGTTCGCGGGCAAGATGGCCGTCGAAGCGGTTGATCGAGCCATGCGTGGCCAGTCGAGTCCGACGCCCATCTACGAGGGCGAAGATGGTGTCATTGCGTGGCTCCTTGACGGCGCGGATGCGCGCTACGAAGTACCTCTACCCGAGCGAGGTGAGGCGCGCCGCGCGATCCTCGACAGTTACACGAAAGAGCACTCTGCCGAGTACCAAGCCCAGGCGTGGATCGACCTCGCGCGTAGGCTGCGGCTCGAGCATCCGGAACTGACGAGCGAGTCGATCAATCGAATCGTGTTGCACACGAGCCACCACACGCACTTCGTGATCGGGTCTGGCGCGAACGATCCACAGAAATACGACCCGAGTGCGAGTCGGGAGACGCTCGACCACTCGATTCCGTACATCTTCACGGTCGCACTTCAAGACGGCGAGTGGCATCACGAACGCAGTTATGCGCCCGAGCGCGCGAACCGACCAGACACTATCGCGCTGTGGCAGCGCGTCTCGACCGAGGAAGATGCCGAGTGGACGCGCCGGTACCACAGCCTCGACCCTGCCGAGAAGGCGTTCGGCGGTCGCGTCGAGATCGAGTTGACTGACGGCAGCCGCATCATCGACGAGATTGCGGTGGCCGACGCGCATCCGCTCGGAGCTCGACCGTTCGGGCGCGAGCAATACGTTGCGAAGTTCCGCACGCTCGCCGATGGCGTGCTCGCCGACAAAGAGATCGCGCGTTTTCTCGACGTTGCGCAGCGCCTACCCGAACTCACCGACCTCGGCGGACTCACCGTGCGCGGCGACTTTCCAGCCGTGACCGCGAAGGGAATCTTCTGATGCTGTACTCCACGATCACTCCCGCCGAAAAGCGTGCGGCCTTGCGCGCTCGGCTCGCGACCGGCGAACTCTTGCGGTTTCCCGGCGCGTTCAATCCGCTGAGCGCGCGCCTAATTCAAGACAAGGGTTTCGAGGGCGTCTACATTTCGGGCGCTGTGATTGCGGCCGACTTGGGACTACCGGATGTCGGGCTCACGACTCTCACGGAGGTCGCGACTCGAGGCCAGCAGATCGCACGCCTGACCGACCTTCCGGCAATTATCGACGCGGACACGGGATTCGGGGAACCCATGAACGTCGCTCGAACGGTGCAGTCCCTCGAAGACGCGGGGGTCGCGGGGCTCCACATCGAGGATCAGATCAACCCCAAGCGCTGCGGTCACCTCGACGGCAAGGCCGTCGTCGATTCCGCTACGGCCATCAAGCGCATCCGTGCCGCTGTTGACGCCCGTCGGGACCCCAACCTGCTCATCATGGCGCGCACCGACATTCGCGCGATTGATGGACTCGACGCAGCCGTTGAGAGGGCCAAGGCGCTCGTCGACGCTGGCGCCGACGCAATCTTTCCCGAGGCAATGGCCGATCTCAGCGAGTTCGCGGCGATTCGCGCGGCTGTCGACGTGCCGATTCTCGCGAACATGACGGAGTTCGGAAAGAGCGAACTCTTCACGACCGAGCAACTCGCAAGCGTCGGAATCAACATCGTGATCTACCCCGTGAGCCTGCTGCGTCTCGCGATGGGTGCCGCCGAGCGCGGGCTCGACTCGCTCGTCGTGGAAGGCTCGCTGCAGAGCACCGTCGGAGACATGCAGACGCGCGCGCGGCTCTACGAACTTCTCGACTACGAGAGCTACAACGCGTTCGACAATTCGGTTTACAACTTTTCGCTATAGGAGTCCAATGTCAGACATCAAGAAGGGCCTCGCGGGCGTAGTCGTCGACACGACGTCGATCTCGAAGGTCAACCCGGAGTCCAATTCGCTCCTGTACCGCGGCTACCCCGTTCAAGAGCTCGCGTCTCGGTGTTCCTTCGAGGAGGTCGCGTACTTGCTGTGGCACGGCGAGCTGCCCGACTCCCGCCAACTCGCCGAGTTCGAGACGCTCGAACGGTCTTTGCGCAAGCTCGATGAGCGGGTCAAGCGCGTCATCGACGAGTTACCGACGTCGTCGCATCCCATGGACGTCGTGCGCACCGCGGTGAGCGTCATCGGGGCGTGCGATCCGGATGCCGCTGACTCGAGCCCCGCGTCGAACCTCTCGAAGTCGATCCGGTTGTTCGCGCAACTGCCCGCGATCGTGGCGTACGACCAACGCCGCCGTCGGGGGGAGCACCTCGTCGAGCCTCGCGAGGATTTGGGATACTCCGCCAACTTCTTGCACATGACGTTCGGCGAAGTTCCAGACCTGGTCGTGGTGAGCGCGTTCGACGTGTCGATGATTCTCTACGCCGAGCATTCGTTCAACGCGAGCACCTTCGCTGCGCGCGTCGTTACGTCGACGCTGTCTGACTTGTACTCGGCCGTCGTCGGCGGCATTGCGGCGCTCAAGGGAGCGTTGCACGGCGGCGCGAACGAAGCGGTCATGCATGCGTTCGACGAGATCGGCACGGCCGACAAGGCCGAGGTGTGGCTTGATGCGGCTCTTGCCGACAAGCGCAAGATCATGGGCTTCGGTCATCGCGTTTACAAGCACGGTGACTCGCGCGTGCCGACCATGAAGGCCGCACTTGACACCCTCATCGTCCTCTTCGACCGACCCGACGTCGGAGAGTTGTATGAGGCACTCGAGCGTGCGATGAACGAGCGCAAGGGCATCCTGCCGAATCTTGACTACCCGAGCGGGCCCGCCTACAACCTCATGGGGTTCGATACTCTTACCTTCACGCCGCTTTTCGTGGCGGCGCGCGTTACAGGCTGGACGGCTCACGTCATGGAGCAGCTCGAGTCGAACGCGCTGATCCGCCCGCTGAGTGAATATGTCGGGCACGAAGAGAGGCACGTATGACTGTTCCCACCACGGCGCTCAACGACGGCACGAGTATCCCGCAACTCGGATTTGGCGTCTTCTTGGTCGACCCGGTCGAGACCGAGCGAATCGTGAGTGATGCCCTCGAGGTGGGCTACAGGCACATCGACACCGCCGCGGTCTACGGCAACGAGGTTGGGGTGGGGCGAGCGATCGCGGCATCCGGAATCCCGCGCGAAGAGCTCTACATCACGACCAAGCTCTGGAACAAGAACCAGGGCACGCAATCGGCCTTTGACGCCATGGATGCGAGCCTCGATAAGCTCGGGCTCGCGAGCGTCGACCTGTATCTGATCCATTGGCCGCGGCCGGATCTCGACAAGTACGTCGAGTCGTGGCTCGCGCTCGAGCAGCTCAAGGCTGATGGCAAGACTCGATCGATCGGGGTGTCGAACTTTCACGAGCCGCACCTTGAGCGCGTGCTCGCGGCGAGCGCAACCGTGCCCGCCGTCAATCAGATTGAGCTGCATCCGACCTTTGCACAGCGCCCGCTGCGAGCGTTCGGGGCCGCGCGCGGCATCGCGATCGAGGCGTGGGGCCCGCTCGGGCAAGGCAAATACGATTTGTTCGGGATGCCCCCTGTCGCCGACGCTGCGGCCGCGCATGGCGTATCGCCGGCTCAAGTCGTCATCCGCTGGCACTTGCAGAACGGGATCATCGTGTTTCCGAAATCCAACTCGCGCGAGCGCATGGCACAGAACTTTGACGTCTTCGGGTTTGAGCTGAGCGCAGCCGAGATAACCGCGATTGATGCGCTCGATGCAGGCAACCGTGTCGGGTCTGACCCCGACACGGCTACCTTCTAGCGAGCCGCGAGCAGGTCGCGCATGCGCGCGATCTCGGCCGTTTGGCTAGACACGATTGCCTCGCCGAGGGCCTTCACTTCTGGATTGTTCGAATCGAGGATCATTTGCGCCATTTGGATGGCTCCCTCGTGATGCCCGATCATTCCCTCGAGAAATAGCCGGTCGAACGCCGCACCGGTGGATGCCGCGAGCGTCGCGATCTCGGCGTCCGAGAGCATGCCACCCATCGTGCCCATGTCATGGTCCATCATGCCCGTGGACGAATCGAGCCACGACTGCATCTGCTCGATTTCGGGGGCTTGGGCATCCCGAATCTGGGTCGCAAGCGCCAGAATCTCGGGATCGGTTGAGATCTCGAGGGCGAGGCCCGACATCTCGACGGCTTGCTCGTGGTGCGGGATCATCATTTGCGCGAACCCGAGGTCGACCATTGAGTAGTCGCCGCTCGAGTCGCCCATCATGCCGCCCATCCCGTTGTCGGAAGTGGAGTCGGCTGGTGTGATGTTGATGGTGCAACCGGCCAGGAGGCCGACGGAAAGGGTCGCCGCGAGGATCGCGGTGGTACGCAATGTAAAGCTGTTCATTATGTGAGTCCTTAGATCAGTGTGAGTGGGCACGCTAGAGCGCGCGGCCGAGCGGCACGGGCGCGCCGACGGCTGAGTAATCACTCCGAACTCAGGTTCTCGAGATGCTCAACTCGTGCAGTGACGGAGTTAGCCGTGGCAGGCCGGGAGGTGGGTGCCATCGTTGGTCGATGATTCGCGCCGCTGCGAGAGGCGCGCGCGCGAGACGCAAGCACCCCAGCGCGCCAGCCACCACAGCCAGGGCAATTACGCCCGCGACCAGAACGACGCCGAGCAGTGACAAGATGACGGTGGCGCCGCGCGC